>VBME01000030.1 GCA_005878995.1 Methanobacteriota archaeon
CGACGGTCTTCGCCCGCAGGACGTGCATCAGACCGCCTTCACCGCTTCGACGATCCGGCGGAGCGCGTCGCCTTCGCGGGCCACCTCGACGATCGTCCCCGTGACGACGATGTCGGCCCCCGCCGCCGCGACCGCCCCGGCGGCCTTCTCGGTGCGGATTCCGCCGCCCACGACGAGCGGGATCCCGATCGCCTCCCGGACCGCGCGGATGATCTTGTCCGGCACCGGTTCCGGCGCGCCGCTCCCCGCCTCCAGGTAGACGAGCTTCATCCCGAGCATCTGCGCGGCGAGGGCATACTGGATCGCGATGAACGGCGTCTTGCGAGGGATCAAGTCCGCGTGTCCGACCTCGCCCGCGCGCATTCCCGGCTCGACGACGAGATACGCCATCGGGATCGTCTCGAGCCCCCACGCCTTGACGACCGGCGCCGCGAGACGCTGCTCGCCGACGATGAGCCGCGGATCCTTGCTGTTCAACAAGCTCATGAAAAAGAGCGCGTCGGCGTGGGGCGAGAGGCTTCCGGCGCTCGCCGGGAACAGGATGACGGGGACCTTCGCGGCTCCCTTGATCGCGAGGACCGTGTCGTCGACCTTGCCTTGCGTCACCCCGGTCGACCCGCCGACCATGATCGCGTCGGTGCCCGCGTCCCCGGCTTCCCCCGCGAGGGACGCGGCGTCCTCCGCGGTCTGCTTGTCCGGATCGAGGAGCGTCATGTGAAGTCGCGCCGTCCGCCGTCGTTCCAGGATCGACTCGTAAACGTTCACCGGAACGCACCTGCGAGGAAGGCCGCGAGCGCGACGACCATCCCGTACTTCGTCACCCGCTGCGAGCGGGCGGGATTCGCCGCCGAGTGGAGCGCGGCGTAAATAAACATTCCGTCCGCGGGCACGACGAGGACCGCGTAGCCGAGGAGGAGAACGCCGTAATACAGCGGGAGGAAACTCAGGCCCACGCCGACGGCGAGAGCGATCGCCGCGAGGGTGCCCGCGCGGGATGCGCCAATTCGACGCGGGAGCGTGCGACGATCGACATCGCCCCGGAGGTCCTCGATGTCTTTCGTGATCTCGCGACCCAGTGTCGTGACGAAGGCGAGGGCCGCGAGGATGCCCGTCCGGATCAGCGGATCCCAAGAGGATGTGTAAACGGAAACCCCCGCGAAGAAGAACAGCGACCCCACCAGGTACGAGATCACCAGATTCCCCGACGCGCCGCGGGCCTTCAGCGCCGCCTCGTACGCAAACATGAGAACCGCATTGATCGCGACGACCGCGAGCGCGAAGACGCTGATGAAGCTCGCGACCGCCGCGGCAACGAAGAACGCTGCCACGATGAACGCCTTCGCGGTCTCCAAACGGAGCTGCCCCGAAGGGAGGGGGCGTTTGGGGTGGTTAACGCGATCCGTCTCCCGATCGTACAGATCGTTCAGGGCGTTCCCGCCCGCGGTGAAGGAGGCTGCGGCAACCCCCGCCAGGACGAGCGGGAGCGCGAGGCTGCCCCATGCTTGCGATCCGACGGCGACGATCCCGCCGATCCCGACTCCCACCGCGGCCATCGCGCAGTTGAGCGGTCGCGCGAGGCGGAGGAGCCCAGCCATGCCGCCGCTGTACGGCGGGAACCCCTACTAATCGTTACCCATTCGCGGTATCGAGAATGGAATCATCGGGAGGGGCATCGGAACGCTTATCGTACGTTCGCTCAATCTATTCCGCAACCCACCGGTCTGTCGCGGGACTCTGCCCAGGATCCCACGCCAATCGGGTCCGGGCGGAGGCACACATATGCTCGAAGGGAGCGAGTCGTCGGTCGGGATTCTTCGGTCGTCGAAGGTACGGAACGCGGAGAACGCCATCGGCCAGCTGGAAGGTCTCGTGACCGTGTTGCGGCTCAGACAGGCCGACATCAAGCCCGCGGAAGAGGCGCTGCAAGTCGCGAAGCAGTTGTTCGCCGGCGGCCAGTACGCGAAGGCGTTTCACGCCGCGAAGCGGGCGGAGTCCCTCGCAATCATGCTCGACGAACGGTTCGGCGGATACCAGCAGGCCGCGAACGCGTTGCGGGTCCGCATCCAGTCGATGCAACGGCTCGGCCTCCGCGCGGATCTCCTCGAGGCGATCCTCACCCGAGCGGAGGAGAAAGTCCTCTCCGGGACCTGGGAAGAGGGGATGTTCGTGCCGAACTACGTCGAGGCGCGCCGCCTCCTTGAACGCGCGGAGCAGGAGGGCCGGGCGTTCCAGCACAAGGCGGAGCGCGCATCGAACGGGATCTTCATGGCCGAGCTCGCGATCGAATCGATTGGAGAGATCAAAGGCCCCACCGATCCGATTGCATTCGTCCATGGAGCGACGCCCGGACTCGAAGGATTGCTCCAGGACGCCACGAAGGAGCTCGCCCTCGGCAACGCGGACGGCGCCGCCGAGGTTGCACGGGACATCGTTGCGAAGGCGGCGCACCTGAAGAAGCGATACGCCGAAACCGTGAAGTCACTCGACGGGACGGAGGCGCAGATGGCCCAGTTGCGAGGCGAAGGAATCCTCACGAACGGCACGGAAGGGGAAATCCGAATCGCGCGGGAGACCCTCGAGAAAGGACTCGTCGAACCGGCCGCGGCGATGGCGGCCCGCCTGCAAGGGGAGGTCGAGGCGATCGCGAACGCGTACCGCAAGGCGACGCTCGGCCTCGCCGATGCGGAGATCCTGTACGGCCGGCTCCAGTCGGAAGGCTTCCAGTCCTACGAGGCGGAAGTCGCGATCCGCGACGCGCGTCGGCTCGTCCGGGAGGCGAACTACGCACGCGCGGTCGAGCACCTCGAGCGGGCCCTCCATGCGTTTGCCCGCCGGACGAACGCCCGAGAGGCGCTCGCAAAGGCGATCGAACTGACGCGGAAGCGCGTGCAGCTCCTCCAAGGAAGCGGCCTGACGTTCATGCCGGACATCCAAGAGGTCCTGACGCGGGCCGAGCGGGAGTTCCAGCAAGGGAACTTCTCCGGGTCGAGCGAGGACCTTCGGATCGCCACGGTCCTGTTGGGCCAAGCGGCGCGTCCGGCGACCGGGACGAAGTGAACCTCGAGCTTAAGCCGCGGCCGGGATTCTCGTCGTCGACATGGGAGAGCAGTACTTCGCGCGGCGGCCTGCTTCGCGGCGTCGACCCGCGGAATTCCATGTGTCCGTCCGAGGCCATGCGTTCAGGTTCCGCACGGATGCGGGCGTCTTCTCGCGAGGCGAACTCGATCGCGGGACGGAGCTGCTCCTCGCGGCCCTGGAAGTTGGGCCGTGTGAACTCATCATGGACCTCGGGTGCGGATATGGCGCGCTCGGGATTGTCGCGGCGCGGCTCTCCGACGGCGGGCGCGTCATCCTGACGGACGTAAACGAACGGGCGGTTCGGGCAGCGCGCGAAAACCTCTCGGTGAACGGGATTGCGAACGCGGAGGTGCGGCTCGGAAACCTATACGAGCCCGTCGCCGAGATGGCGTTCGACCAGATCGTCTCCAACCCGCCGATCCGCGCAGGTCGTGACGTAGTGGACCGGATTATCTCGGATGCGCCGATGCACCTTCTCGACGGCGGGAGCTTGTGGCTCGTCGCCCGCACCCGGCAGGGAGCAGCCTCGATTCAAAGGCGCATGGCGGCGGCCTTCGGCACGGCAACGGTCGTACGTCGAGGAAGCGGCTTCAAGGTCCTACGGTCGGCAAAGAAGGAGAAATGAGACGGTGCGCTCAAACCCAAACGTCGCGCGCACCCGTCTGCGCCCGGTACGAATCGAGGATGCGTTTCCGTTGGTCCCGCTTTTCGAGGCGTTCTACGGAACGTACTTCGGCGAGGCGGTTACCGAGACCGCGATCCGACGCCGACTTCGACAGGCGGAGGGTCACGAGACGGTGGTGGTCGCAGAGGTCGGGAATCGGCTGGCCGGATTCGCAAGCCTGCGGGTGACGCCCTCTCTCGATCTCGCACCGCATGCGGAACTCACGGAGGTGTTCGTTGCCTCGGAGTTTCGGCGGACCGGTTTGGCGTCGAAGCTCGTGAAGCACTTGGAGACAATCGCCCGGGACAGGGGAGCCTCGGAACTCGTCGTCCTCACATGGAAGAAGAACGCGGAGGGCCTTGCTTTCTATCGCTCCGCGGGGTTCGGAGAAGAGGCGGTCGCGATGCGGAAGACGCTGAGTCCGCCGGAGAATCCCTGACTTTTGCGGTTCTTCTCCCGGAAACGAAGCCGCGGATCGAGTGACGGGCTCTCCGCAACTCGGGGCCGCGCTCCTTAACCCTTAAATACGTCGTGAAGTTTGGACACCTATCCCATCTGGGGATTTCATCGATGCCTGAGGAGAAGCCAAGCCCTGAAGCCGAAGCCCCACCGGCCCCGGCGAAGCCCGGGAAGGGCGAGCGGCCCGCGAGGAAGAGGGAAGAGCCGAAAGAGGAGCCGAAAGCGCCCCGCGCGCCGAAGAAGCTCGAGGGCGTCAAGGAGGACTTCCGGTACATCGTCCGGATGGCGAACACGGACCTCGACGGCACGCGGTCCGTCGCGTACGCGCTCACCGCGATCTCCGGCGTCGGGATCCGCGTCTCCGAGGCCGTCGTCGACCTCGCCGGCGTCTCGCGGACGGAACGCCTCGGCAACCTATCGGAGCAGGATACGGACAAGATCGAGGCGACCCTCGGCAACCTCGGGGAGGCGTTCCCGCATTGGATGGTGAACCGGCCCAAAGACTGGGAGTCGGGGCTCGACCTCCACGCGTTCGGTCCCGACGTCGAGATACGGCTGCGGGACGACATCAACCTGATGAAGATGATCCGATCGTACAAGGGCGTGCGCCACGAGACGGGCCAGAAGGTCCGCGGGCAGCGCACGCGGTCCAACGGCCGGACCGGCTTGACCGTCGGCGTCACGAAGAAGGCCGCCCTCGAAGCCGCGAAGGCGAAGAAGGCGGAGGAAGCCGGCGGCAAGAAGGCGGAGAAGAAAGAAGAAAAGAAGGAAGAGAAGAAGGAACCGGCCAAGGTGTGAGTCGTTGGGCGACCCGAAGTTCTCGCGTGCGAAGTTTGAGCGGCCTTCCCACCCGTGGGAGGCGGAGCGCATCAAGGCGGAGAACGAGCTCCTGAAGAAGTACGGGCTGAAGAACAAGAAGGAACTCTGGCGCTCCCAGTACGTCCTGCGGCGATTCCGCCAGCGGGCGCGGGAACTGCAGGCGCGCGTCCGGCAGAAGGACAAGCAGGCGGAGAAAGAACGGGAGCAGCTCCTCCGACGGCTCGGCCGCCTCGGGCTCCTGCCGCTCGACGGCACGACCCTGGACGACGTCCTCGCCCTCGACGTGGAGGCGATCCTCTCGCGGCGTCTCCAGACGCTCACGTTCCTCAAGGGTCTCGCCTTCACGCCACGCCAGGCGCGGCAGTTCATCGTCCACGGGCATGTGTCGGTCGGCGGACGACGCGTGACGATCCCCGGGGTCCTCGTGAGCCGCACGGAAGAGAACGTGATCACGTACGACGAGCGCTCCGCCATCTCGAGTGACTTGCATCCGGTCCGACAGACGGGACAGCCGCCCGCACCGTCGGCCGCGGAAGGCGGGGAAGACGAGGAAGGCCCCGAGCTCCCTGTTGAACCCGGAGCGCCGGGTCCGGGCAGTACGCCGAAGGGGGCCTGATCATGCCGCGCTGGGGCGTCGCCCACATCTTCGCGTCGTACAACAACATCATCATCACGCTGACCGACATCACGGGCTCCGAGACGATCACGAAGGCGACGGGCGGCATGGTCGTCAAGGCCGCGAAAGACGAGGCGTCGCCGTACGCCGCGATGAAGGCGGCGGAGCGCGTCGCCGATGCGGCGAAGGAGAAGGGCATCGACTCGATCCACGTGCGGGTGCGCGCGCCGGGCGGCAACAAGTCGAAGTCCCCGGGACCCGGCGCGCAAGCCGCGATCCGCGCCCTGTCTCGGGCGGGCCTGCGAATCGGACGGATCGAGGAAGTCACGCCGGTGCCCCATGACGGCACGAAGGCGAAAGGGGGCCGGCGTGGGCGGAGGGTCTAGATGAAAATCAGTGTCCTGTCGAAGTCGGATGACGCGATGCGTCTCCTCCTCGAGGAGACGGAGCCCTCGTACGCGAACGCCCTCCGACGGGTGCTCGTCGCGGACGTCCCGAAGATGGCGATCGAGGACGTCGAGTTCCACCTCGGACCGATCCGCGCGGACGACGGCAAGGAGTACGAGAGCGTCGGGCCCCTGTTCGACGAGATGATCGCCCACCGCCTCGGCCTTGTCCCGATCCCGACGGACCTCGCGCTGTACAACCGCCGGGAAGATTGCCCGACCTGCCACGGCGAAGGCTGCCCGAACTGCACGATCATCTATTCCGTCAACAAGCGGGGCCCCGGGGTCGTGACGTCGGCGGACCTCGAGCCGATCGGCGACACGAAGCTGCGTCCAAAGGACGCGAAGATCCCGATCGTCAAACTTGGGGACGGCCAGGCCATGTTGATTTATGCGACTGCTGTCCTCGGCACCGGGAAGGAGCATGCGAAGTGGCAGTCGACCCACGGGGTCGGCTACCGGTACTACCCGATCCTGAAGGCCGGCACCAAGTCCATCGACCCGCTCGACCCGAGCGTCCCGTACTGCGAGAGTCACATGCAGTCCACGTCGACGGAGGAGGAAGAGACGCTGGAGCTTTCCGCGGACTGCGTGACGTGCGCGAAGTTCCGGGAGCAGTACAAAGTCGAGTCCGTGAAAGCCGCGAACGATCCGACGCGGATCGTGATGGAGTTCGAGACGGATGGATCCATGACGACGAAGTCGGTCTTGCTCGCGTCCCTCGACATCTTGGGGAAGCGGTTTTCCGAGCTCGCGACGCAAGCCACGGCCCTCGCATGAGCCTGTTCGATCGTTCCTCGACTCGACAGGTTTTAATAAGATTACTATCCATATAGTATTCACATGGAGCTTGGCGAGCTAGAGCTAGCTGTTCTGCGGGCCGTACGCAATCTGGGGTCCGCGACCTCGGGAGCGATTTTCGACGAGGTCCGAAAGTCGCGCGACGTGGCGTACACGAGCGTGACGACAACCTTGTATCGGCTCGTTGACAAGGATCTCATCGCGATTCGGAAAGAGAGCGAGAAGAAGATCTATTATCGGGTCAAGGAAGGCCGGGCCTATCGACGGGCGATGGCCACGATGCTCGATCGTGTGGTCGATACGTTCGGAGGAGCGGCCGTTTCCTATGTCTTGGAGAACCCGGGTCCGGTCGACGACGCACAACTGGCGAGCTTGAAGTCGCAGGTCGAGAAACGGCGGTCGAAGGAGAAGCGGGATGGCTGACCTTCTTCACGTGATCGGAGAAGCCCTCGAGGCGTACTGGGTTTCGCCCCTTTCGCTGAGCGTCCTGGCGGTGTGCGTCGCCTCAATCGGGACGCTCTTGTACGTGTTCGTGACGAACGCTCAGAACCCGAAATTGCGCGTTAGTCTGCTCACAGGACTCTACGCACTTTCGATCTTCTTCTGGGCTTTTGTGGGAGCCTCGTTTGTGCTCTGTGTCTCCCAAGCCCGCATGGTCGCCTACGCCCGGAACGGGGTTTCGTTCGCAGTATTCGGTGCGGTTGTTGGGGGACTGGCCGCGTCCGCGATTATCTCCCTGCTCGTCTGGCGGTACGGGAACGCCGCAGTCATAAGGAAGTTCAATCCACGGAACCCGGCACCGAACGAGGCGTGGCTGCAACAGTATGTGGACCTGCTCGGGAAATTCGAGCGTGTGCCCGGAGTGAGAGTCCGAATCGTGGAGTCAAACGATGCACTCGCGATGGCGGTCGGAGGAGCACATCAAACCATCCTCGTTTCCAGCGGTCTGCTCGCGCTTCTTGAAAGGGACGAAATTGAGCCCGTCGTGGCGCATGAGCTGATGCACCTCAAACATCATGACGCCGAATTCAAGGTCTTCTCGCGGGTCTTGTCTCGGATCCTCTTCTTCGACCCGTTCAGCAAGTTCTTCGATCCCGCCGTGCACCGCGAGCGTGAATACCTAGCGGACGAAGCAAGCGGACGGACCACCGGAAAGCCGGCGACTCTTGCGTCTGCACTCCTGAAACTCGTCGATCGCGCCCCTCCGGCTCAGTCCGCCTGGGGCCTCAGCATCTTCGGGCCGGGAACCGGTCTGTTCAGTCGATATCCTCCTGTCGGAGAACGCGTGCAGCGACTCCTTCTTCTCGCAGAAATCTTGGGGAACCGGTCGAATTCGGGAAACCCGTCAAGTAGGCCGGCGGGATAAGCCCGCGAACGGGGGTGAGAGGCGCACGCTTGCGACGCGATCAAGCCCGCAAGAGCCGGCGGCTCCCGCGAGGTTGTCATCCCAACCGATCGAACCGATCCTTCCGGACATCCGGGAACGCATTACGTTCCTCGTTGGGACCGCGGTCTCCAACGGAAGCACCATTTCAGTTGATGAACTCCGGTCGCTGATGCCGGGCAACCGATTTCCGACCGGCGGTGTCCTGAAGCAGTTTCTGACGACCGACGAACGACTCTCGCGCCTGCTCACGGAAGTGCAGGGCGAGATTACGTTGCGTGGCAAGGAAGAGCTGGCAGAAGGCCGACGATCTCAACGAATCCTGGCCCATGCTCGGCTTGCCCAGGCCGACGAATTCCTACGGACGCTGGGACGCTTTTGCCCGTGGATTGAGCTCGCAGGAATCTCTGGCTCGACCGCCTACACTGGCGCAAAAGCGGAAGACGATCTCGATTTCTTTCTCGTGGCGGAGCGGCGCCGGCTATGGATTTCGCTCCTCCTCGCGATGGCCACGGCCCGCCTTCTGCGACTCCGATCCAGGAGCTCTCCCGTGTATTGCTTCAATCGCATTGTCGAGCGCGCCGACTGCGAACAGACCTTCCGGACAACTCGGGAACCCTTGTTCGCCCGGGAGGCTCTCAATCTCGTCGTCCTTCGAGGCAATGGGCTGTACGGTCATCTCTTGACATCCGCGGGATGGATTGAGAAATTGTTCCCCAGGCTGTTCGCAACGCGACTCAAAGATGCGGGAGACGTGGAGGATACGCCTCGCGCCAAACGCGCTGTAACCGGCACGCTCGCTAACGCCGCCGCGCTCTTAGTCCTCGGCCCGTATCTATGGCTCGCCGGACTCATCCGGAACGTCCGTCTTCGTAAGGCAGGGCGGGAGCGGGAGTGTTTCCGTGCGGTCGTTCGAACGGACCACTACGCTACCGAGTCGACCCTGTATGACGAACTTCGCGAGGGGTACAGACAGGCTTTCGCATGAGGGACCTCGTGGAATCACCCCGGGAAAACAAGGTCATTGAGGAGAATCATACAATCCGAGTACTGGCCGAACGCAACGGCGTCTTGATCTCCTTGACGACGAAGAGGTACTCCTACCTGCTCTTCTTCTCCCGCCCGCTCATCGGCGTCCGAAAAATCATCACCCGGGACAAAATTGTTGCCCGAGCCGGGTATGACATTCGACGCACAAGAGACCTTATCGATGAAATCTACGGGCGAGGCGGACTCTAGACCCAAGGGAGACCAACATTGTTCGGCATCCCGCGAGGCCTCCCTGCCTTCCTGACAGCGATCGCCGTACTCTCCGGGTTACTCCTCAGCCCAGGACCGTCCTCCCCCATGCCAGGAGGTACACTCGCCCTCGACGCACCGCCTGGATGGACGGACGTGTCCCCATCCACTTCACCTCCGGCCATGGCTGGTGCGATGATGGCATACAGCTCGAGAGCGCATCGGTTCGTTCTCTTCGGGGGATGGGATGGCGTCGCGGGCCTGAACGGCACGTGGGTGTACGATCCTGGAAACCGAACCTGGAACGCACTCCATCCGAATGTGAGCCCACTCGGTCGCGGTGACGCGATGTTCGTCTACGATAACCGATCGGACAATTTCGTCCTGTACGGAGGGTGGCACGAACTAGCGGACCAGACATACATACGGCTGGCCGACACCTGGGTGTTCTCCCTGGAGAACGCCACCTGGACGGAACGCCATCCGGCTGTGTCCCCGCCGCCCCGATCCGACTCCGAGGTCGCCTACGACCCGCGAGTGGGCGCGGTCCTCGTCGTGGGCGGTTTCAACGGCACGGCCTATCTGGGAGATATCTGGTCCTAC
>VBME01000048.1 GCA_005878995.1 Methanobacteriota archaeon
AGTAGTCAAGGCTGACGTTGTACAGTTTGCCGCCGACGGCGATGCCGCCATGGCTATTGAGCCAGTTCGCCGCCGTCTTGATGCCGTTCAGCGAGTTCGTCCCTTCGACGTTGAAGTTCCCGGTCTGGGAAATCGTGAATCCGATTTTGATGGTCCCTGAGAAACCGGGCGGCAGGGTCAAGTAATAGACCGCGGCGGCGGCGATCGCGACGAGAATCAGAACGAACGCGATTCCAATGACGATGAGTTTTCTCCGAGCTCGCGGCGCAACAGGGGGCGCGGCCCCCGCCTGACTTGGCTCCGACATCTTCCCCACGACCCAGCGGTCTCTCTTACGATCGTTGAGTGAGGGATCGGCTCGCCGACGTCGAGTCGCACGATGGCGGCGCTTGTCCCCGCCCCAACCTTCCCGGCATGAACCACCGGCGCTTAAGTCATTTCGGTCCCAGCCTCACCACAATCTTGTGGGAAAGGCAGCGAGACGGCAAGGACGGTTCTGTGTCGTGGGACGGATTCCTCGAAATTCGCCCGGTCCGAACTCCGCAAGAGCTCGCGATGACCGCGGGGAGTCTTTCTCAAAAGAAGATCAGGACTCGGAAAATGGAGTAGATGGAGAACGAAAACACGAGCCACACCGCCAGGAAGACGGTCGCGAAAATGAACATGCCACGCTTCGTCCCGTCCGAGATCTCGCCTTTCGACACCCCGGCGATCCAAGCGATCGTGAGAGAGAAGCCGAGCGCGAGGTCCATCGCCACGGCGGATGTCCATCCGAGGATCCGAAGCGTGTCCCGGTACGCAGCGACGGCCGGATCCGTCGGAGGCGGCGTGCCGGGGAAGGGAATCAGGAAGACCGCGTGGAAGGACAGCGTCCCGACGAACACGAGAGCGCCGAGCAGGATCCCGGAGAGCAGCACAAGCGTGTTCATCGAGACCCGTCGCGGCGGCAGCGGAGGGGGCGTCGGGTACGGGGCGTACCCCGGCGGTGGGGCGGCGGGACCCGGAGCCTCCAAGTCATTCCTCCTGCCATCGGGATGGCGGTTGAGGCCGGATAAAGGTTCCTGAGTCGGAAGATCGCCGGAGTTTGCAGGAGCTCGGATCGCGCAGCGAAAGCCTGAAAGGAAATTCCTCGTTCGAGGCGGCGAATGATGTCCTCCCGGACTCGGGACTACGGATTTGTCATCCTCGCCAGCGTCTTGTGGGGGACTTCGTTCCCCGGGAGTAAGGTCACGGTCAACACGGTGGACCCGCTCTTCCTGACGTTCGCGCGGATGGCCCTCGGCGCCTTGCTCGGCATGACAGTCCTGGTCGTGACGCGTCGGATGAACGCCCGGCTGTTCCGCGACCCGATGGTTTGGCTGCTGGGCGCCGTGAACGCGATCGGATTCGACCTGCAGAACGAAGGGATTCTCCTCACGACGGCGTCGAAGACGGCGCTCGTCGTTAACGTAAACGTCGTCTTCATCGCGATCCTGATGGTCCTCTTCTTCCACGAGGCGGTGCGCTGGCAGAAGGTCGCCGGAATCGCGTTGGGCGTGTTCGGGGTGGTCGTCCTCGCAACGCGGTTCGACCCGTCGTCGTTGAGCGGAGGCGCCTTCCTCGGGGATGTCTTGGTCTTCGTGGCCGGTCTCGTCTGGGCGTTCTACGTGATCGGCGCGAAGAAGATGGTGGACCGTGGCGCGGACTACGTCGCGCTGACCGCGGGGATTCTCGCCACAACTGCAATCCTGGCTGCGATTCCCTTGTTCTTCGTCGGATGGCCCCTGCCGTCCAGCAACACCGGTTGGTTGGGAATCGCCTACCTGGGCCTCGTCCCGACGTTCACGCCCCTCATGCTGTACGTCGCGAGCATGCGAACGATCTCCCCGACGATCTCCGCGCTCCTGATTCTTCTCGAGGTCGTCGTGGCGGCGATCCTCTCCTTCGTCTTCCTTCGGGACCCGCTCGATGGATACACCCTCGCGGGAGGAGCCCTCATTTTGTTCGGAGCCTACGTCGTGACGCGGGGCGAACAGCCGATTCCGGAGCCCGCCGCGGGCGGCCTCGCATCCGTGCCGGCAGACACCGCGGGACGGGAAGCCGACCAGGTCGCCCGCCGATAGTTCCTCGGACCACCGCGGCGATCGATTAGTCGTTCGCCAGGCGGGGCTTCTTCGAGGAGGCTCTCATCTTGTTCTCTTTGACGAGCGGATTGCTCAGGTCGACGGACCGGTCGACGCCCAAGATTTCAAAAGGATCGTTCGATTCGGGTCCCGGGTTGGACCGCTTTTTCCGGTCTTTCGAGCTTTCCCCGCTCACGCGAACACGACTCCGATAACGAATACGACCACTCCTATAAGAAAGAGAAGGATTCCTTCGTTCAAGTACCGAAACCGTTCGGATATCGTTCCTTCATTCGTCGTATGGGCCTGGGCGAGGTGTGCGAGCAAGTTCCTCTTGAGCAGCTTCGGATCGTCGTCGATGAGCCGAAGCAACTCGACCGGATTCGGGGGATCGTCATACTTGGTCACCAGATAGGATGAGGACAGCAGGATGGCCGAGACGACAAGGAATCCCGCGGAGATCAGCGCCGCCGCAAGATGCGCGTGAATCGCGTCGCGGCTCAGACTGAAGAGCGCTCCGAACACGGTGAGGACGAAGCCGAGCGCGACGCTCGCCTTGTTGGAGAGGCTGTTCACGGAATTCAGCTGGTCCGCCAGAACCCGCTCGACGTGGTGAATCGCGACATCCAGGTTGTCCTCGTCGGCCATGACCTTCCTCCGAGTCGCCCGCCGACATGCAGCGGCGGTGGATAAAAGGACATGGGGGAGGGGTGGGCGACCCGAACGGAGGGACAGCGCGGCCGGACGTCAAACGCCGCCCTACCTTCTCGAAGCGATCCATCCGGCGACGAGGGCACCCACGAAGATCGCGGTCCCAACCGTCACGACGAGCGGCCCCGCGGGCAACCGGAGGTAGTCGGCTAGGAGGATTCCGGACCCCGCGCTCGCGATCCCCGTGAGACCGCTCAGCAGCGCGTACGAGGACAGACTTCGGCTGACGTTTTTCATTGCCGCGGCGGGCACAATGACGAGAGCGCCAACGAGGACCGTCCCGACGATCTTGATCCCGACCGCCACGACGACGGTCACCAGGAACAGATACACGAAATTGACGAGGGCCACGTTGACCCCTGTCGAGCGGGCGAGCTCCTCGGACAGGATGCTCAGCACGACTCGCCGGTATATGAGCCGCGAGACGAGGACGATGGGAACCGAGATTCCGACCGCGAGGAGCGCGTCTAACAGAGTCACCGTCGTGATGTCGCCAAAGAGCGCCTCCAAGAGATCGACCTCGGGCGTAAGCAGAATCCCCACGGCGAGGGCCGTCACAAACAAAACGCCGACGATCGATTCGGGGAACAGTCGCGTCGTCTTCTCGATGTACCACGTAAGGACTGCGGCCGAGAACAGGAACGCGAATGCTCCGAGGAACGGACTGAAGTTGAACAGAATTCCGAGGGCGAGGCCGGGTAAGGCGACATGGGAGAGCGCGTCGCCGACGAGGGCCATCCGCTTCAGGACCATGAGAGATCCGACGTAGCCCGCGGCGAATCCGACGAAGATCCCTGCGACGAGACTGTATACGGCCGCTTCTGTCATCGGAATCCCCGGGCCCCAAAATCGTGCTTGTGCTCGGCGAGGCCCGAACCGCTCCCGAAAATCTCCATCAATAGATCGGGCTCCGAGAGGCGGCTGGGTGCCCCGAAGAATCGGACCGTCCGATTGAGGGCCAAGACCGCATCGGAATACCGAGAGGCGATGTGGATGTCGTGCGTGATCAGAAAGACCGTGATGTTCGTGTCCTTCTCCAGCCGGTTGAGGCTCTCATAGAGCATGTCTTCGCTGCCGATGTCGACCGTGGCCGTCGGCTCGTCGAAGAGGAGGACATTCGGCCGATCGAGGACGGCCCATGCGATCAGCACTCGCTGCATCTCGCCGCCCGACAGCACATCGAGCCGCTTCGGGAGGACCGCGCCTCCGAGACCGACAGCGGCGAGCGACTCTTCGAAGCCCGCTTCGCTCTTGAAGCCTAGGAAGTCGCGGACGGTAATTGGCACATCTGTCACAACGAAGTTCTGCGGCACGTAGCCGATCCGAACCGGGCCGGACCATTCGACCGTCCCGGTGTGGGGCACGAGGCCGAGCAGGACGCGGAAGAGCGTCGTCTTGCCAGCGCCGTTCGGGCCGACGATGGCGAGCGTGGTCCCCCTCCGCACGTGGAAACTGACGTCTTCCAAAATCGGGACGTGATCCAATCGAACCCCGAGGTTCGCGACCCGGAGGACGTCTACGGCGGCGCCGGTGTCACGGGTCGGACTGCGTGAAGGAGGCGGCACGACGACCATGCGCCGCGGCTCAACCGATGCCGTTATTTAAGAATTTGTTCGGTCTTAATAAACCTCAAGTACGAGGTGCGCGGTTGTTAGTAGCATGCCGATCGTCAGCGTGAGCATGGACGACTCCATTCTCCGGAGCCTGGACGACGTCGCCCAGCGGCGCAATTACCGGAGCCGAAGCGAAGCGGTCCGTGAGGCCCTGCGGGAGTTCATCGATGTCACGGAATGGGGCAGAGAGGGCGGAGAGGCCTCTGTCATCCTCGCGGTCATCTACGAAAAGGGGAATCCACGCGCGGACCTCGCGATGCTTCAGCACCGCTTCGACGAAATCCGCACGATGCTTCACACCCACCTCGACGAAGCGGATTGCCTTCAAATCTTCGTCGCGGAAGGATCGACGGCCCGGCTTAAGGAGCTCATCGCGCGGCTCCGCCGAATCAAGGGAGTCAAGGTGATCAAGTTCATCCAGACCGCGGCCCGTCGATGAGCGGCCCTCCTTTCCGACGGTGGCAAGTCCCACCCCTGGGAGGTGGCTTGCGCGACGCGGAAGTTGTCTGAGCCACATGTG
>VBME01000090.1 GCA_005878995.1 Methanobacteriota archaeon
TTCGAGCAGGAGTTCATCCGCCAAGGGTCGGAGGAGGACCGGACGATCGAAGCGACCCTCGAGATCGGCTGGCGGCTCCTCGCGACGATCGACGAGGCGTGGCTGACGAAGATCGACCGGAAGACCCTCGAGAAGTACCACCCGAAGTACCGCGAGGCGGCGAAGGTGAGTGCGTAGGATGGTCCTCGCGGAGTACAAACCCACGCGGTCGCAGCTGCTCCAACTTCGGCGCACGCGGAGGACCGCGGAGCGGGGCCACCGGCTCCTCAAGCTGAAACGAGACGCCCTCATCGTTGAGTTCTTTCGGGTCCTCGAACGCGCGAAGACGCTCCGGTCGAACCTGGCGGAGAAATACCGGATTTCGGAGCAACGCATCGCCATTGCGCGAGCGATCGAGGGGTCGATCGGCGTGGAGTCCGCGGCGCTGGCTTCCAAGGAGGTCCCGACACTCCAGCTCAAGACGAAGAACGTGATGGGGATCATCGTCCCGAAGATCGACGCGAAGAGCGTCCGCAAGAAACTCGAGGACCGGGGCTACGGAATCATCACGACGTCGGCGCGGATCGATGAAGCCGCGGAGGCGTACGAGGCCCTCGTCGAGGATATCGTCGTGGCGGCGGAGATCGAAACGACGATGCGCCGACTGATCGAAGAAATCGAGAAAGTCAAGCGGCGCGTGAACGCCCTCGAGTACCGGGTCATCCCGGAGCTGAAGTCAACGGAGGCTTTCATCCGGCAACGGCTCGAAGAAATGGAGCGGGACAATTTCATGCGCCTTAAGCGGTTCAAGCAGAGGACGGGGGCGTAAGGCGACCGTCACGTTCCAGCAAGTCGACCGCAGCGCCGCGGTTCCGCCTAAGGGCCCTTTAACGAGACGAGCGGTGCCTCGGCTCGCTCGAGTTCGCCTCCGGGCCTCGCGGGCCGCTCCGCCGGCGGGCTGTCCGGGATTCCGCCCCAGGACCGCAGATCGGTCCGGCGGCGTGGCATCCGCCAAGGCCTCCGCCAATCCCCGCGGCGGTATCGTCCCCGCCCGGCGAACTGGATCATCATTTCTCGGAGCCCAGGGAGGTCGTCGACGTAGTACCAGTAGGCGAGCATCTCGCTGTACCGCTCCCCGAGGTCCGCGATGAAGTCGTTCAAGCTCCGGGACGCATCAATGGGCAAATGTCCCGGGTAAATCGCGGCGAGGTACACGTGCTGCCCACGTTCCACGATCACGTTCCGATTCCCGAACTCGAACCGCTTCAACTCCTCGTGTTCCTCTTTGAACGCGTCCCGCACGAACATCGTGATGGCCGTGAGCATCCCCGCCAAGATGTCGTCGTCCATCTCCCCCATCGGCCGGGCGGTCGTGTGCAGGAGGAGCCGACCGTCGAGCCCGACGAGGAACAGGTCGTCCGGAGAGGTGCGCCGCGGGATCCGCTTCCAAGCGACGTACCCCGCGACCGCCAAGCCCAAGGCCATCAGGGCGGTCCACGGGCTCAAGACGGCGGACCAGATCGAGGGGCGGTACGACAACGTCAACGACCGGATTGTCGGCGAGAGACTCGTGTTCCCGGTCGAGAGCGTGGCCCGGATGATCATCGGACCCGTCGAGAGCCCGCTGAGGTCCTGCCCGTCCTTCGCCTGCGCCCAGTTCGCCCCGCCGTCCACGGAGACCTCGTAAAGGATCGATGTCCCGCCTGGGCGAAGGTCTGTCGCGAAGAACGCCTGCCACGCGAAGACGGGCTGCGACGGAACGAACGACGCCGTGCGGACCGTGCCACGCAGAGCGAAGGTCTCGGACCGGATCGAGAGGTTCGTGACCAGGGGTGTGCCGACGCCATCCGTGTTCAAGGACAGCCGCCACTGGAGGAACCGGTTCGATGGATTGTCAACCCGCGAGCCCACGACGGGGCGCCACGCACTCCACGACGGGTCCCCGGTCGATGACCGGTTTCCCGTCCGCGTCTCGACCACGACCGTCGTCGCGGGTGGATTCGTCGCGGCCCGAACCTCGGCCATCGTCCAGTTTGCCGCGAATCCCGCGTCGATTGGCAGAGCCGTGAAGGACCCGTTCTGGTATCGCTCCGCGGTGAGCGTCACGTTGTCGAGCCACACCGACATCGACGCGTCCTCGGTCCCGATGCGGATGAGCTCGAGCGAGAACGTGAGGTTGAAGGAACCGCTCGCCCGAAGGGCTGGGTCCCCGCTTAGGTCGAGGGACACGGTCCGAGTTCCAACCGGAACCGGAGATTCGCTCCAAGCGAAACCGCCGACGTTCATCCGGAGATACGGCACCAGGTTCACAGCCGCGGTCGCCCCGACGTCGAACCGGAGCGCGAGGCTTCCCGGGTTTCCGCTCGTGGCGTTGGGCTTCGTGAAGGCCTGGGAGACGTTCGCCGTCTCGTCGAACGCCGTGTACTGGAACAGAACGAGGTCGTCGACGTAGGCCGTGTAAGTACCGACGCCCCCGGTGAACCCAACCTGGACCTGGTCGATCTGGTCGTTCGTGCCGGAGAAGGCCGAGATGTCGTAGACGTAGCGGTGCCATCCGGGGGCGAGGTGCTGCGGCATCCAGCTGGCCCAGTTGACGCCCGCCAGGTTCGTCATGAGAATGAAGGCCGAGAGGCCGCTTGCATTCGTGCCTTCAATCCAAATCGCCAACCGGTTATACGCACTCCAATTCCAGGTTCCCCAATCGTTGCGGTAGGCACCGGCGTAGCTTCCGGACCCCTGGGAGTTGATCGTCACGTAGTCCCGAAGCGACCCAGTCCCTTCCTCGCGGATTGCTGTCGACTGGGCGAGGGTGCTCGCACTCTGGCCGTTCGCGACGCTCCGCCAGGGACGCGTCCCGAACACCGCGTCCATCGAATCAAACTGGAATCTGGGAGTCGAATGCGAAAGCCGAGCGCGCCCGACCGGGTCCCGTTGGGCGATCACCTGATTCGTCGTCCCGCTCGCGTACGTCCACGGTCCCGGTGCCAGGTTGAACGTCCCGTCCTGGATCAGTCCGGTCGCGTTGTTGATGAGGCGCAGACCGGAACTCACGACCACGTTCGTGGACGAGTCCTGGGACGCGAGGAAGGTCGCGTCCGTGGTGTAGTTCCACCAGGTTGCGGTCGTCGCCAGTGTCGCGTTGCCCGCCGCCAACGTCACGTTATTGGTCACGTAGTCCGCGAGCGTCGAGAAGTCCCACTTTGCGGCCTGGAGGCCGCCGCCCTCGCTGAATCCGAGCGGGTCGGCCGCGGCCGTCGGCAGGAGCACGATCGCTAGGAACAGGAGGACGACGGCTGCGGGGTACGTGGCTGACGCTTGGTTCATTGGTGGGCGCCTCGGCGGCCTTCTGCAGACCGCTCCCCCGGCGACCCGTATGCCCCTCCCCGCACCAGGGGCGTCTTGGCGTTGGTAGCCGAGGTCTTAAAGGTATCGCGGAAGGAACCGCTCGCGTCAGAAACTGGCCTTGGCTACCGTGCGCCGACCAAAGGCGGATAGGTCCCGTTCAAGTCGCGAGCCGGGCCGCGGACAATCGCGGGAAGGAACGGTACCGGAATCGAGCCACGAACCGTTCTGAGAATTCTTTGAGGCCTTGCAGGTCGTCCGGGTCTCCGCTCCACCGAGCGAACGTCTCGCCGAAGCGTCGCTCGAGGTCGTACATGAAGCGCCGGAGATCCTTCCCCGCCCAGCGCGGAACGCGGCCCGAGTAGACGGCCGCCACGTACGCATGGTCGCCGCGTTCGAGCAAAGCGGTCTTTCGGCCAAACTCGAATCGGCGGAGGTCTCCGGTCTCTTCTCGGTCGAAGTCCCTCAGGAAGGTTAAGATCGCCGTGAACATGGCGGAGAGGATATCCTCGTCCCGATCCGCACGCATGCGCCGCGTGTTGTGCATCAGGAGACGGCCTTCCTTGGAAATGAGGAAGACATCGTCGATTGCAAACATGCGGCGAATCGCAATTTCGTAACTGCCGTATCCGGCACCCCCGCAGGCAAGTGCCAAGAGGACGTATGGGAGGAGGTCGAACGGAGCCGGGAGGAACGATGTGGGGGTGACCGTGACCTGAACCGTCCCGAAGATGAAAGTCCCGGGCACCGTCGCTGTTACAACCCAGTTGCCCGGATCTCCCGCGGTGAACGTGCCGTCGTTGTCGACCGAGCCCCGCGTATTGTTTGTCGACCACTCGAAGGACGGCACGGATACTGTGTGGCTGCCGGCGTCGACGGCCCTGGCGCGGAATGAAACCTGCTGTCCCGACTCCAGCCGGACCGGGCCGGTCGGAGACACCAAGACTCGTTGGACCCCTCCCAGGTACTCGTACGTCAGCCGGACCTGCCCGAGCGATGGCGTCACCAGCCCATCCGAGCTCACGAGTTGCGCGCGCCACCTAATATCAGGTCCCGCAAAGCCGGAAACGTTCCCATCCGCTGGGACGGCGGTCCAGTAGCTGCCGTTGCCAATGTCAAACGCAATCGAGGTGGACGCAACCACGCTGGACGATACGTTGAACGAGCGCCAACGCAAGAAGTCCGACATCGCGCGAAACGGATCGGACGTCACATTCCCGATGGCTGCCCGATGCGATGTATCCAGACTGAATGTGGCAACAGAAGGCGACAGGCTTGCATTGACCGTCGCGAGATCCATCCGAACCTGGAAGTATCGAGCGCCGGGCAGAGAGACCGGGTGGACGCCGAAAGAGGTCCAGCTTTCCAAGGCACTCCAGCCGGAGCCGTTCGGGTTCGAATCGTTCCCGGACCGGAGGCTCAGGCGAGCGGACGTCCCGGCGGGCAGAGACCCGGACCAGTTGACATCCCGGAATTCCGACGAAGCATAGAGTGGAATCGGATTCGACACGTAGCTTCCGTTGTGTCGGTCCGGAAACCAGAGCGAAACGTTGTCGATTCTGAAGTGCGATAAAGAGGCGGTCACGTTGTCGACCGCCACCTGGAATTGAAACCGAATCGCGTACGTGCCGGACAATGACATCGCGGGCGACACGTCGAACGAAGATTTTCGCCACGACCCGAGCGGGCCCTGAGAGAGCGAGTGCTCGACGGAGGTTGAATTCCCGGTCACGTTGACCCTTGCCGTGACCGACCGGACGCCGGTTGCATCGATGAGATCCCAATCGAGGGCGAGAATCGCGCTGCCGGGACTTGGCGACGTGGATCTCGCTTTGATGATGGCTTGCGCGACTTTCGCGGTTTCGTTGAAAACCTTCGCGTTCGCAAGTCGAAGGTCGTCGAAATAGACGAAGGTGCCAGCGACGTTTCGGCCGTTGATCCTCAGGACGACATCCTGAAGGCTGGACCGCTCGGAGGGCGTGCCGATCTGGTCCAAGTTGATCACGACCTCTTGCCAGCCCAGGCTCAGCAATTGAGCGACGGTCGTCCGAGATGAGCCACTAACATTTGCCGTCACGTTCAGCCACAGAGGCGATGTTACGTTGCGTGCCATGACCCATGCGAGAAGGCGGTTATCTCCGGACCAATTGACCACGACAAGCGGGTGGGCTCCCGCGTAAAGCGCTGCGCCCGCACCGATCGAGAAGGACAGATTCAACGCACCTTTCCCCTCCCGCTGATGGACATATTCCTGGGAGATGGATGCAGGTACCCCAGGAGGCGCTCTCAGCTGCCAGGTCAAGTTGATCGCATCCATCGTGTCCCAAGTGGTATTGCTCGCCGCGGGAGAGTTGTGCGCCATCAGAGCGTTCAGACCGGATGGATCCCACGATGCTGTTACATTGCGCGAGGTCCCATTTTCGTACGTCCATCCGGCGTTGGAGGCGAAGTCCCCGTTCGCAACATGATTCGAGATGTCTCCACGCAGAGTGAGGTTTGTGCCGTCACTCGTGAGATTTGCATCCGCGGATCCGTGACTAAGAAACTCAGTCGCCCTCGGCCAGTCGACGGTCGCATTCTCCCAGGGTAGGACGGCCTTCCCTCCCGCCAAGGTCGTGTTCTGGAAACTGAGCCCCGCGGGTGACGTCAGATTCCAAACAACCGTCCGGGAGGCGTCCGGATTCGCGATGACGTACGGGAGTTCGCCGGAGACGGGCCGGGCTGCCGATAAGACGAAGAGAAACGTCAACGCGGCCAAACCGAAGACTGCAATCGACGTGTACGGCCTGGTGCGACTCCCTCGCTCGAGCATGAGCGTGTCCGTTCCGGTGCTCCCCCGCTCCCGGCCCGAGGCCCGTCCCCAAGCCGCCCGCCGGCGCGAGCGTCGGTTCAGGGGACGCTTCCATCACGGCGAGCGTACTTAATGATTTTGAGAATACGCGCCAGCGGGTTGGGACACCCGTCGCACCGGAGAGAAACTCTACGCGAGTTGGAGCTGATGTTCGGCGACGAGACCGCCGAGTCGGCGGAACGCATCCTCGACGTGTTCTCCTGTTTTTGCGGACGTCAGGAAGAATTCCGCGTTGTACGCCCTAGCGAATTGCGCTACGTCGTCCGCGTCGAATTGCGCGCCCGAGGTCAGGTCCGCCTTGTTCACCGCGATCACGACCGGCACCTTTCCGACCTCGTGCTCGACGCCGTCGACCCAGTCGTCGAGGTCGTCCAA
>VBME01000082.1 GCA_005878995.1 Methanobacteriota archaeon
GGGCGATCGACGGAAGGAAGGACGGCCAACTCGTGTACTACGAACGGCCGAACGTCGGCGGGGTGAAGGAGAGCCGCGTCCTGCTTGCGTCCCTGCCGGACGCCGCGACGGTTCGGGACATGCTCCTCTACATCCTTCCCGCCAAAGCGGAGGTCCGAAAGACGCGGGAGATCTACCGCTTCCAAGGCGTCCAAGTCCACCTGGACGTGGTGGCCGGTCTCGGGAAGTTCCTCGAACTCGAGAAGGTCCTCGGAGACGAGTCGGAACGGGAGGAAGCCCGGAAATACCTCGAGTCCCTGCGGGCCTACTTCCAGATTCCGGACGAGGATCTTATGGCCTCGTCGTACAGCGACTTCTTCGAGTCGGACTAAGGATCACTCGACCTCGAACTTGCGGACCTTCTCGTTCCGCCGGAGCGCATCCAACAATCCAGCGACGTCGCCCGGCTTGAGACGCACCTGCGCGGTCACGCTGACCTGATGTGCCTCCTTGTCCACGTGGATCCGCTCGAAACGGGCGAAGGAGGGCGGGAGCATGCCATCGAGGTCTTGCGCGCTCAGCGGGTTCGCAATCGTCAGATGGACGAGCTTCGCGTGGGAGCCGAAGCCCTTGCCTTCGAGGAAACGGTCCGTGAGGACGACGGCCCAGACGACCGCGTAGTTCACGATCACGAGGAGGTAGAGGCCTGCGCCCGCGGCGACTCCGAGCGCCGCCATCGCCCAGACCAACGCGGCCGTGGTGAAGCCGAACACCCGGTCGTTGCTGCGGATCAGGGCGCCCGCCCCGAGGAAGCCAATCCCGGTGATCACACCGCCGAGGAGGGGCAGCGGATTGTCCTCTTCCAGCGTGATCGCGAGGATCGCCAGCGTCGCGGCGCCCATGGAAACGAAGATGAACGTGCCGAGACCGACCGGCTTCCGATGGAGCTGCCGCTCCAGCCCTACCGAAAACGCAAGGCCGAACACGAAGAGGAGGCGGAGAACGACTTCAGTCGGGTCGATCATGGAGGAGCGGGCCCATCCCGACGGTGCATCCCATCAAGCGACCTCATCGGTGAGAGGGCTATTTCTCGTTTTTCTCAAGACGGGCGAGGAGGCGCGTCAATCGAGTGCTGGCAGGCTTCGCATCCTTTTCGGCGGTGGCGAACGACACACCGAAGGCACACCATGCGATGGCAGGACCAGCAGACGCGACCCCCGATTGGCGGACGGTCGCCGGAGCCGCCCGCGTGGACGGTCCCGCAGCACCCGCACCGCCACTCGACGATTTCGCGGGATGGGATCGAGGGCACGAGAATCAAGGCCGGACCAGTGGCGAATCGAGCGTCGGGAGATCCATCAACGCGTCCTCCCGATGTCCCAGGCCGTTCATCGCGGTTTCCTGGAGGATCTGCGCGTGGATCAGCTCCCGCGGGTCCTTCGACATCACGGCCGGGGCGGCGAACATCGGCTGCTTGCCGCCGTTCAAGAGGTCGCGGTAGTACGGCATCCACGCGGACAGGAGCTCCCGCGGATTGACGAACGCCTGGGTCGCGTAGTACTGGTACCACGCGCACTGGATGTCGCACGCGGCCATCCGTTGGCGGCGCTCGTGCCCGTCCGGGGACTCGAGGTACGTCATCAGGTCCGAATCGATCAGGTTGATCGTCTTCTCCTCGAGGACGCGGCAGGGGTACCAGAGGAAGCCGTCCGCATCGACGATGATCGAGGACGAGTCACAGCCGTGGTCCCACGTGATCCGCTTGAAGTAGCTGTCCGGCGAAATGATGACGCCGGGATACTTCTTCTTGATCTCGAGGCCGACCCGGCTCATCTGCCAAAGGTCCGGGAGGTGGTCTTTCGTGTTCTTCAGGTGGACCGCGCACATGACGACCGCCTTGACGCCGGCGTCATAACACCGCCGGATCTTCTGTTCCAGCGCCCCGATGTCGTTCTTCGTCACGACGATCTGCACCGTGACGATCGAGCCCCATTTCGTGTACTCCTCGAGCTCGTCGTACATGTCGAGGTTCTTGTGGCCCTCGTCGATCGAGATGTGCAGGAAATCGATGTACTTCCCGTACTCCGCCATCGGGTACCGCTGCTGCATGTCCCGCTCGGAGGTCGTGAAAAGCAGGTACCACGGCTTCTCGTACTGGTACCGCAGGATCTCCCCGATGTCGTCGCGGACGAGTGGGTCGCCCCCTTCGAAGCTGCACACGATCACGGAGGAGCGACCGAGGTTGTCCAGGATCGCCTTCACGTCCTCGGTGGGCATGTCCTTCCAGCGGTTCTTGACGTGCCAGCAGTTGCAGAAGGAACAGGTGAAGTTACACCGACGGGTCAGCTTGAAGGAACAGTAGAACGGATAGATTGCTTCCTTCGCCATCTTGTTCCGAAGGATGCGCCCCGCGACCTCGAGGAACCGCTTCTTTGGGAGCTTCCTCATGGCCCGTCGTCGCCACCATGGGGCTCCGCCGGATAATCCTTTCCCAGCCGGGCCTGGAAGCGGCCCTGGAGACCGACGAACAGCGCGAGCGCGAGGGCGGTCGCGGCGATCATCACGGTCGGAGCGTAGAGCGCGTACTCGAGCGCCGCCGGGAGCGGCGCGATCAGGAGGGAATAGACGATCGGCGGCAGGCGGAAGAAGAGCACGATTAGAGGAAGGAAGAGGATGGCGACGGCGAGCGGCCGACGCAGATTACCTCCGCGTCCCTCGTACGCATCCATCGCATCCAGGGCCGCGTACGCGAGAGCACCGAGCAGGCCCAGGAGGGCGAGGAACGTCGGGACGGCGCCTTCGGTCAGCAACGAGAGGCCGCCGAACACCGCGGCAAGAGCTAGCGCGGCCCCCGATGTTGCGGTTGACGGATTCAGGCGGACGATTCGCCGCCCGAGGACCGCGAGGGTCGGTGCAAGGATCAGCAGGGCCCCGGCCAGGGTCAGGAGTAGCGGTCCCTGTACCTGGAGGCGCAGCGCGAGGGAGTAGTAGAATGCGACGGAGAGCGCGGAAAGCGGCAGGGCCAGGAGAAATCCGGGGAGGAGCGCCCGGGGGCGGCGCGCCGTGCTTTCGGGGATCGGCGCACCGCGAATCGACCACGTTGCGACGACGAGGAGGACCGCCAGCCCGGTGAATGTTGGTAGGTCGAATCCACCGAGGAAACCGAGGGCGACTCCGAACGTCAATCCCGCAAGGATTTCGGAAGCGTGTCCCGGACGGCGGGCGAGGGACGTCTCGAGGACCAGGAGCGTGCCGACGAGGGCCAGCGGGACCGCGACGCTCGTCCGGATCGCGAGAGCAATGAAGACGAGATCCAGGAGGGCAGCCGCAATGGGTGAGCGGTCTGGGTACGCGCGGCCGAGGAATCGATGGAGGGGCCGATGGATGCCCGCGACGCCGATTCCGATCAGGATCATCGGGTATGTCCAGAAATTCTGTTCGAGGGCTTCTCGGAGTGCGAAGGTCAGCAGGGCCACCGCCATGGCGACGAGGAGCACGACGCCGGGACGGATCGTTCCGCTGGGTGACCCCCCGGACCCCGATGAGCGCTGGGCGAGGAACGCGACGACGCCGCCGGCGAGGACCACCAAGAGGGACGCCAGGAGCGCTTCCGCGGCGGAGACACCTCGGAGGTCTTCGAGCGCGAGGTAGGCGGCGTACGCCGCGGAGTTCGTGTCCCCGGCCGCGAGGAATGCATCCGCGTCCCGGAGCCGCGCGCGGGCCGAGTCGAATGCGGACCCGAAAAGCAACGGGACAATCGGATTTCCTTCGGAAGCCGCAAACTGCGCCTTCGCGGACCGGACGAAATCCTGTCGTAGGAGTCCGAAGAACTCGGAGGGCCTGACCACCTCCAGGTTCCCCTGCAGCTGCCCTGCGAGCTCGGTCACGAGCGTCCGTGCGTCTTGGAGATTGAATCGGAATGTGTAGACGGTTAGCCAGATGAAATGCGGGCCGTTGTCCCACGTGGCAATCGCCGGGCCGAGTTTGCCGAGGACGTTTTCATCCGTGGTCCAGAAATGCGTCGAGCGGACGACGGGCGCGACCGCGGACGACCCGGCTTGCATCCACATGTCCCGGGTCTTCGGCTGATCGTCGTAGTCGAGGACGATGCCCTCGGGTCGGACTCCGTCGACGTATGCCGAGAGGGTCGCGGCGGAATACGGAATCTCCGAGGCGGGGAAGGCGTTCAGGAGCCACAGGACGTGCATGTCCGCGGCGTCCAGGTACCGCTTCGAGAAGTTCACGAACGGCGCGAGATCACCGGCGCCCGCGTAATCGGGATACAGGTAGCCCGCGCCACTCGGGGCCGCGATGAACTGATCGAGCGGACTCGCGGTCTCGTAATACATATCGAGCAGCGGGGGCGCGAGGTCCACGAGAAGCGGGTTCAGACTCCATGCGAGCGGCATCGTCCCGCGGACGGACTCGGACCAGCGGTCCCGCATGAGGCCCGCGGCGAAGTCGAGGTTGTCCCCGTCCGGCACCGCGACGACGACGTACGTCTTGTTCTCCAGGACCTTCGGCACCGCGGACGGTGCGACTTGGGGATGGGTCTCGTTTCGTCCGAGGGCGGTGAGGACCGAGAGGTTCGGAACATCCTGTACGCCGACGACAAACTTTCCCTGACCGGAAGCCATCTGGACGAACGAGTTCTCCTCCGTCAATGTGGGACTCGGGAACCAACCGAGGATTGGGATCCCCCGAGGGGTCGCCTTGAGGATTCGCATCGTCGCGGCGGTCTCGAACGGAGACGCGAGCGCTCCCTGGTGATGATAGAAGACGAACGTCTTCGTTGCGTACAGGTAGTCGCGGATCGCCCAGCGATCAGGAGGAAGGATCGCCAAGAGGGTCGTCGAGGCCGCGGGATACAGTTCCCGCAGCGCGCGGTCGTACGCGCCGATTGCGTCGAGGGAGGACCAGCTGCTGCGGGCGTAGTCGAGGAAAATCGGAAGGCCGTACGATTGGTTCATCCATGCGGCGAGGTCCGGACCCACCAGGAGCGCGTCGTGGTGCGCCGCGATCATCGTGCCGATGTCGATGGACTCCGGCCGCGACGGATCGAACACGACAAGGCTCGAGGCGCGCCGGGCGTACGCGTCGATCGCGGCTTGGGTGGAGATGTCGTCATGCGTGATGTTGAATCGGGTGGCGAGATACGACAGCATCGCCGACGTGTTCCCTGCGACGCCGGGCACGTTCAGGTACAGCTCCACGCCGGCCCGATTCACGAGGCCTTGGAGCGAGGTCAATAGGAGTCGCAGGGAGAGGTTCGCGTTGGGATCGACGGTGACCGCGTGGAGGATTGGTCCCATCGTGAATTGCGGGAACGGACTGACACCGGGCGGGAGGCGCGGCTGCCCGGCGGAGCCCATTGGCTCGGTGGGCCAAAGCAGGTTCGCAGCGAGGACCACGACGAACAAGGCGGCGAGTGCGCCCACTGCGGTCCCGGAGGATCGAAATCCCGAACCGTCCGGACTCCGAGTGATCTGAATCCCTCGAGTCGTCGACGTCCGTCGACGCAACGGCCGCAAGCGACGGAGGTGCAATATCCTTTCCCTCCGTGCGTCTGACGCCTGCTCGCGAACAGTTTCACGCACCTCCGGGACTCGGGACTTAAAGTGGGCAATGTCTCCCTCGACTCCTATGGAGGATCTGCTGGGCGTCTTCGTCCCCTCCCCGCGGGACACGTTCCGGATCCGCGAGACGACGGTCCGCCAGGCTCTCCGCGCAGATCCGTTGCCTTGGCTCGATTACTCCTTCAATCCGTACGTCGGATGTTACCATGGTTGCCTATTTTGCTATGTTCCGCGACTCCTGCAGATCGACCGATCGGAGTGGGGAGCTTCCGTCGTCGTGAAGCGAAACGCCGCGAGCGTGCTCGCAAGGGAAATCCGGAAGGTCCCGAAAGGACTCGTTGCGATTTCGACCGCGACGGACCCGTACCAGTTCGTCGAGGGGAAGTACCGAATCACGCGTCATGCCTTAGAAGTCCTCCTCCGTGCGCAATGGCCCGTGTCGGTGCTTTCGCGGTCCCCGCTCATGCTCCGCGACCTCGACCTCTTCCGGCGGTTCGACGACATCGAGGTGGGCATGTCCGTGCCGACCGTCGATGATCGGGCGCGCGCCCTCCTCGAGCCTTGGGCTCCGCCAATCGAGGCTCGATTGCGATGTCTCCGACAACTGGCGGACGCAGGCCTGACGACCTTCGTGTCGTTCGCCCCGGCCTACCCGCCAACGGGCGGCGTGACGCCCGAGGGAATCGCAGACGCGTTCTCGGAGGCCGGGGTCACCAAAATGTTCACCAGGTCCCTGGACGGGAGATGGGGCGCTCTCGAGGCAATTGAGACCGCCGTCCGGGCGAGTGAACTCCGGGAGGAACTCTCGCGGATTGGAGATCCGGAACACATGACCGCATTCATTCGAGCCGTCGGGGAAGCGTGCCAAGCGCGGGGAATCTCGTTTCGGGGCGCCAGCGAGTTTCGTGCCGAGAAGGGATCCGCAGGCCAGCCGAGCTGACCTCGTTGCCTGCAGTTCAAGGTTGCTCCGTATGTGAAACAGAATCGCCGCGCCGCATCCTCCTTTGCATTGGTCATCCCTACGCGTCACCTTACCAAGTAGGAAACATTAAGACGGCTACCGGAGATGGGTCACAGGAGGAGGGCCACGCTTGCGTAGCCGACTCGCTGCCTGGATCACAATCGTAGCGATCGTCGCCGTTTCCATCTTGCCTCTCCTGACGGTCGCGGCTCCGATTCCGTACGGCCATTCTTGGGGCACGAACGATAACGAACGCGCGACCGCGGTCGTCGTCGACGGGGCCGGGAACGTCCTCATCGCGGGCAACCAGCAGAATCTGAGCACGTTCGAACAGCGAGGGTTCGTCGCGAAATTCGCCCCCTCCGGGAATCTCCTGTGGAACCGCGTGTTCCCGTTCGATGTGAACACGAGCGTCGACCTCTCTCTCGCCGCGGGCGGGGACGTCTACGTCCTCGGAATGAAGACCACGAGCTATTCGGTCCCCGCGCCCAACGGGACCTACAACGTGTCGGTCCCGGCCTCGTTCGTCGCGCGGATCTCGGCCGACGGAGCCCTGGTGTTTGCCGAGAACATCACGGAGATCGTGTACCCGCAGCGGATCGCCACGGACCCGCTAACAGGGGGGTTCGTCGTCTTGGGACGCGGCTCCTCCTATGCGAACGGGATCGTTGCGGCTTTCACATCGAGCGGCTCCCTTCGCTGGGTTCAAGCGTCCGGGACCTCGGCCGGGCCGGCGGCGATCGCGGTCGATGGCGCCGGCCGCTCGTTCGTCCTCTTCGATCGGTTCAACGGGAATTCCGCCGTCGACGCCTTCGATAGCAACGGCACGTTGCTGGGCCAGACCGTCATCGGCTCTTACTACTCCACGCCGGTCTACCCGAGGGACCTCATCGCGACCGCGAGCGGTCCGCTCGTCCTCGGATACACATCCGGCGGCATCTTCCTGAGCCAGCTTTCGTCGAGCCTGAGTGCCTCGTGGACGATGACGATCCAAGGACTCGGCTGGAACGATTTTCCGGTGCGGGCCGTCGATTTGAGCGACGGAAGCATCGAGGTCCTGACCCTGTCGAGCTCCCAAGCCAACTCCACGTACGCATCGAACGCGTACCACGTCTCCTCCGCGGGTGCCGTCCTGGACGGCTCCTCGTATCTGAGCCCGGCAAGCGACCAGGGCTTGGGCCCGGGCTTTGTGGTATACGCGGGGGCCGCGATGCCGAACGGCGCGTTCGTCTTCGCCGGCCTGACCTTGGGTCCGTCGCCGCAAACCTCGTCGCCGGTGAACATGTCAACCGGATCCGTTTCCGTCTCGTGGAGCGGGGACAGCCTCGGATGGTCGGCACAGAACCTCACCCTCCATCCGATCACGGACGGCCTTCTGAACCCGGCCGTGCCCGTGGACAACTTCAGCGAGACTGCGGCGTACCAAGCCTGGTGGGGGGTCACGAACCTCCCCGCGAGCAAGCTCCTGGTCAGCATCTCGACGAAGCAGTCGAACAGCTCTTCGCCCACGGTCACGTTCAGCGCGTCCGGCAGCGGAGGACATCGTCCGTACAACTTTACGTGGTCCTTCGGAGACGGGACGTTCGGCACCGGGTCATCCCCGACTCATACGTATCCCGGCGCGGGACGCTATTTGGCGCAGGTGACGGTGCAGGACTCCCGCGGGCTGAGGGGCTACGGCTCGACCCTGATCACGGTGACCGGTCCACCCGTCATCCTCTCGATCCAGCAATATCCCTCGACCCCCTATGCGGGCGACTACGTGAGCTTCTACGCCAACGCGTTGGACCCGGACGGCGGCGCCATCACGTCGTACGCCTGGACCTGGGGAGACGGTTCCGCCGATTCGACCCCGTACAATAGCGTCTCCCACATCTACCGCTCCCCGGGCAACTACACGATGACCTTGACCGTCACGGACAGCGACCAGGGGCTCACCGCGTCGGCATCCCGCATCGTGCCCGTGCTCCAACGGCCGGACGTCCCGCCGGTCGCGAGCTTCTTCGTCGGGAACCGGCCCACGGTCGGATCGCCGACGTATTTCTACGCGTACTACTCGTACGACCCCGATGGCTACATCACGGAGTACCGATGGTCGTTCGGCGACGGGGCGACGTTCAACTCGACGGACTACTTCGCGTCCCACGTGTATGCCGCGGCGGGCAACTACACGGTGTCTCTGACCGTCGTTGACAACGCCGGGCTCACGGGCACCCAGAATCAGACGCTTCAGGTCCAGCCGGATCTCCCGCCCGTCGCGGAGTTCTTCTGGTATCCGCAGGTGCCCTTCGTGAACTCGACCGTGTTCTTCAACGCGGGATACCAGTCGTACGACCCGGACGGATACATCGTCTCGTGGCAGTGGGACTTCGGTGACGGGACCGGGAGCGGCGGCAACGGCACGGGCAACTCCACCGGCGGCACACCGTATCCGACGCACGTGTATGCGGCCTTCGGGTCGTACCTTGTGCGGCTCGTGGTCACGGACAACGCGGGCCTCAACGCGACCGCGAACCACACCGTGTACGTGAACGCCCCGCCCGTGGCGGTCATCACGCCCTCGCGGTCCGTCGGGAAGGTCGGCACGCCGATCGTATTCAGCGCCAACGCCTCCCGCGATCCGGACGACCGCATCACCTCGTACGCGTGGCACTTCTCCGACGGGTCGACGTCGACGGGCGCCTGGGTCGTCCACGTCTTCGCGAGCCCCGGTCAGTACGACGTCATCTTGGTCGTGACGGACGTCTACAACGCGACCGGCTTCGCGGACCTCTCCTACTCGGTCATCCTGCCGAAGTCCCCCGTCAGCGTGATGGCCTGGAGTCCCTCCCGCCCGCTCGTCGGCCAGACCGTGACCTTCAACGGATCGAACTCGCTTGACCCGGACGGCTCGATCGCGACGTACATTTGGGAGTTCGGAGACGGTACGGTCGGTCGGGGGCTCACCACCAGTCACAATTACACGGACGCGGGCACCTACACGATCGAGCTCGTCGTGATCGACGAGGACGGCTTCTCGGACCGCGACGTTCAGACGATCACGGTCCTGGCCCGTTCGCAGGGCGCGGTCCTGGCCGCGGGCTCCGCTACGCCGATCGACGGCGCTCGAATCACGTTGACCCAAGCCGGGACGATCGCACTCGAGACGAGCACGGCGGCCGATGGCACCTTCTCGCTCGAGCACCTCGCCCCCGGAGCGTACGCGATCACGATCCGGAAAGACGGCTACCAGCCCTACCAGGGGACGCTCGTCTGGGACGGCCTCAACGGCGACCTAGGCGTCTGGAGCCTGACTTCGCTCGTGGCGCAAGGGAGAGGCCTCCGCGTCGAGCCGATCGGGATGGTTGGCATCGCGGCGATCGTCGCGAGCTTGATCGGAGTGGCCCTCTACCGCGTCCGCGTGCGAAGCGCCCGCAAGCCTCGAGGAAAGCGATAGGGAATCGTCGCCCCCTCGGGGCGAACTCAGGGACACCAACGCGGGCCCTTGACCGCGCTCCAAAAAGCTTTTCCACAGAGTCACGACTGTTCCGGGCGCGAGTGGGTATCGAAGAGGTCCTCGCCCCTTTCGGGATTGTTCGCTGTGCCACGCGTCGTGATCATTGGGGAACGTGGATCGGGGAAGACGACCTTCCTCGGCCTGCTTTACGCGGCTCAGGTGAAATCCGGCACGGACGCGCGGGATGACTTTCGGTTTCACGTGACCTACGAATCCCTCGACGAAATCGCCGAGGTCTTCCAGCAGCTCATGTCTGGGAGCTTTCCGGATGCGGCCTCGAAAGAGGGGATCCACGAGATTCGCTTCCACCTCAGCTACGGGAGGGCCGGTGGCTTCCTATCGCGCCTCCGTTCCCGGGGCTCCGCTCCTGGTGAGGCCGCCTCGTTTCACTTCATTCTCCTCAGGAATCTCGAAGACGAACTGTCCCCATTTCGCAGAGGTACCTCCGGCACCAACGGCAAGCTGAGAGACATCCTCGATACCGATGCGATTGCGATCTTGGTGGACTGCACGGGACTCGCCCTCAGCCACGAAGAGCGCGCAGCTGGGTCGATGGGAAAATACGACACTGCAGTGGAATCGCTCTTGTCCACGATCCAGCGCTCGCGAAGCCGCGACCTCCGCAGCGTCCTGTCTCCGATTTTCGTATTCTCCAAATTCGACTCCGTACGGCCCGAGGCGCTGCGCGCGGCGGATGTCGAAAGCGAGCCTCCCGGGATCAGCAAAGCGGGACCGAGATCCGCGTATGCCCGAGCGCTCCTGAGCTACAACCTGCCGAAGACGATGGCGAAAATCGGAGTCCGAGAAGCTCGCGGACTGAAATTCGCCACGCCCTCGTACTGGTTCAGTTGGGTGCACACCGAGGGCGCCGCTCAAGGCCGTCCCCCAAAGGTTCGGCTTCGTCGAAGCGGGGCAATCGGATGGGAACCGGACTATTCCAAGGACGAGTACATTGCCCTATTGGACTCCCTCCGAACCATCGCGACACACGCCGGCCACTGAAACGCCGGCTCGGCCGAAGGGAGGGGGTCGTCGCGAAGATGATAACGTTGTGGTTAGGATTAAGTATGGTCATAAGGTGATGCACTCGATATGCCCTGCGCACTCTTGGGAGACCGAGCCTCAGGGAAGACGACGTTCCTCGGCCTGCTGTACGCGGCCCAAGTGAGGTACGGAACCGGCGTTCAGGACGACTTCCGTTTCCACGCCCCGATGGCATCGCTCGGCA
>VBME01000018.1 GCA_005878995.1 Methanobacteriota archaeon
AAGAACGCTGCCACATTGCCGCGAACTCCGGAGGCAATGCCGGTGATTTCGCCCGCGATGAGCCCATGCATCTCCGCGCTGCGCTTCGCGTACGTGGTCGTCACGAAGGGATGGACGAGGAGGAGCCGGTTCGACCGCGGGAACGGCGATCCGTACGTTCGGATGACGCGGCGGGCTCGCTCGATGCCGAGGAGGTCCGCGTACATCTCGGCCGGGAACAGCGTGCCGGACATCAGGACGCTGGCATGGACCTGGCCGAACACACGCTTGCTCAGGACGCTCGGGTCCATCAGACGGAACGCGAACTTGCCGTCCGCGCCCGGGAGGACGAGGCGGAGGATCCCCTCGTCCCGGTCCCTCCATTGGGCCAGGAACTCCGCGACGGACGGGAGCGACGACGGCACGCCGCGTCGTACCGCGTCCTCTCCCGCGAACGCGACCATCTCGACGAAGTCCGTGTACCCGAGGGATCCGCCGCGGCCTTTCCGCAAGCCGTCCTCCACGAGGTCGAGGAACTCGTCCTTCCGCGCGATCCGTTCCGATCGTAGGACGAGGAGGTAGCGTTCCACGGCCTTCGCCACGGCGGCGAGTTGGTGGGACACCTCGCCGTCGATCGACCGGGCTTCCTTCGCGGCCTTCAGGAGATCTTGCACGGAGAGGTCCCCGCCGAGATGGGCCCGGATTCGATCCGGGAGGTTGTGGGCCTCGTCCACGACCAAGATGAGATCGTCGAGCCCGCGGCCGAGACGCGGCAGGAATCGCTCGAGGATCTCGCTGAACACGTAGTTGTAGTCGCACACGACGAGGTTCGCCCGCGCGGCTGCGTCCATCGCGACCTTGTGCGGGCAGACACGGCACGCGCCGCTCGCGCGGACGAGCTCCTGGACGTGCAAGGTCCTCTGGAGGACTGCGGCGACCACCGCGGAATTGTCGCGCGTGAAGTACGTGCACGTCCGCGACTTCACCTTCAGGTCGCAGAACTCGTGGAACGCACGCCCGAAGGTCGGCGCGTTCTCTTGGAGGCACATCGACTGTTTCGCGATCAGGTCCACCGTCGCGATTCGGGGTCCCTTCGCCTCGATTCGCCGCACGGTCTCGATCGCGATCCGGTGATGGCTCTGCCGCGACGTGAGGAAGAGGACGAGCTTGTTCGCGCGGAGCGCGACCTCCAAAGATGCGACGAGCGCGACCGCGGTCTTGCCGATTCCCGTCGGCGCGTGGGCGAGCAGGTGTCGTCCGTCCGCGAGCGCCCGACGCGCGTCCGCGAGGAAGTCCGCCTGGCCCGCACGGACCCGCTCGAACGGCCACGGGATCAAGACGGATGGCGGTCGGACGGGTGCCGTGGCCTCGAGCGCGTCGATCATCGACCTCCACAGAGCGACTCTTGCCGACGACGGCAGGGTATGAAGGACTTCCGGAGAGGGAGGGCCGAAACTACTCGCGGGTCTCGGGAGGGCGAGCACAATCCTAAATACGCAGGCTCCGTGCGGGCACCGATGCGGGGCCCGTATTCGGAGTATGCGGCGCCGCCGGTCTACGTGTATCCAGACCGCCCGAAACCGGGGGTCCGCTTCAGCCGGACCGAGCTGGGGCAACTCGCGGTCGCGATCCTCGCCTTGAGCGGGGCGTTCACGGTCCTCTTCATCCGCTCCGAGCTGACCAGCTTCCTCTCGAATCCAAGCCTCTTCCTTGCGATCGTGTTCCCGGCCTCCCTGCTCGCCGTGGGCACCGGGGTTGGGCTCCATGAGGTCATGCACAAGGTCGTGGCCCAGCGGTACGGATTCTGGGCCGAGTTCCGGTACAACCCGCGCGGACTGCTGTTCGCGTTCGTGCTCGCGGCCGTGATCGGATTCTTGTACGGCGCGCCGGGAGCCACATGGATTTCCGGGCCCGTCACGACGGAGCAGAACGGGCGCATTAGCGCTGCGGGGCCCGCCACGAACGTTGTTGTTAGCATCCTGTTTTTCGCGGGCTATCTCGCCGTCTCCACGAGGGTCTCTAGCTTGCTCACGTTCAGTCTCGTCTTCATCCTGAGCCAGATTGCCACGGTGAACGCAATCCTCGCGGGCTTCAACATGATCCCTGTAATGCCGTTGGACGGGGCCAAGGTCTGGGCTTGGAACAAAGGCGCTTATGTGGCACTCGCCGCAGTAGCGGTGGGTCTCATCGTCCTCAACCTGCTTCCCGGGCTTCTCTGATCGGAACTACCGGTTCATCATCGAGGCCAGATAGCCGGCGCCGAACCCGTTGTCGATGTTCACGACGGCCACGCCCGGGGCGCACGAATTCATCATCCCTAGGAGCGCCGCCATCCCGTCGAAGCTGGCTCCGTAGCCGACGGAGGTCGGGACCGCAATCACGGGAACGTCCACAAGGCCGGCGACGACGCTCGGCAGGGCCCCTTCCATTCCCGCGACCACGACGATCACCTTCGCCTTTCGTAGGAGATCGCGACGGTCCAACACGCGATGGACGCCTGCCACGCCGACGTCGTAGAGGCGCGTGACCTTCGACCCCATCAGCTCGGAGGTCACCGCGGCCTCCTCCGCGACCGGGATGTCCGAGGTGCCCGCGGTCACGACCAGCACGGCGCCACGCCGCGGGGCGGGTGGCTTCCCGACCGCGATGATGTTCGCGGCCTCGTGATAAACGACTGGGGTTCCCGTCAGCGCGTCCTTGAGGCGTTTGGCGATCGGGGCCGAGGCGCGCGTCGCCAGGACGAGGTTGTGATTCCGGCTCATGTGTCGCACGATCTCGACGATTCGGGACGGCGTCTTCCCGAGGCACAGCACGACCTCGGGAAATCCCCGCCGAAGGTCCCGATGCGAGTCGACTTTGGCGAAGCCCAGGTCCTTGTACGGGAGGTCTCGGAGGGCCTCCATCACCTCGCCGACGGTAACGGTTCCCGCTTTCAAGTCGCGGAGGAGCGACTGCACGCGACGCCGATCCAAAGCCTCACCGGATCTGTTCCCACTTCTCGAGCTCGAGCACGGAACTCAGCGTGCCCCCTCGCTTGATCTCCTCGCGGATCCGGTTCTCCCGCTCGAGGACGTCAAGGGCGCGGTTCGCCATCTCGACCGCCTCTTCGCGCGCCACGACGATCAGGCCGGACTCGTCCCCCACGATCCAGTCGCCCGTGTGCACTTTCTGGCCGCCGCACTCGATCTCACTCCCGATTTCCCCGAGCCCTTTCGGCTCGCCCGCGTGGGGGGCCACGTGCCGGCTGAAGCACGGGAAGTTCAGCTCGAGGATCGTGTCGAGGTCCCGAACGGCGCCGTCAATCACGACCCCGGCCACGCCTTTCACGAGGCAGGAGTTCGACGCGAGCTCGCCCCAGACCGCCGTGGGCCCACCGCCGACATCGATCACGATGACGTCGCCGGGCTTCGCGCGGTCGATCGCCTCCACGGGCTTCGCCCAATCTCCGTCCGCCGTCTTGACGGTCACCGCCACTCCGACAAGTTTCGTCCCGTGCCGGATCCTGGGGACGAGGCCTGTCATCACGCCCCGCTTCTGCATCGCATCCGCGAGGTTTGGCGTGGAGACCTTCCGGAAGGCGTCGCCGACATCCGCGTCGGTGTACTTCTTGTAAAGCCCCGTTGGGATCGATTTCCGTTGGAGAATGGCTTTCTTGATCGTGCGCGTGGCCTCGGCCACGTCCTCCGCTTTGATGATCGCGCCGCCGACGATGACGATCGAGGCCCCGGCCTTCAACGCCTGTCCCACGGTCTCCGAATTCAGCCCACCCGCCACGGCGACCGGGATTGAGGTCGCCGCCGCCACCGCCTTCAGTTCCTGAAGCGGCGTGTGCGCGATCATCTGTTCATCGATGGACACGTGCATGTTCAGATAGTCCACGCCGAGCTTCTCGAGTTCCTTCGCGCGAGCCGGCTTGTCGGCCACGCGCATCAGATCGACCATGATCTTCGATCCATACCGCCGGGCGGCCCGCACCGCCTCGAGGATCGTCGCGTCGTCCGTGACGCCCATCACGGTGATGACGTCGGCGCCCGCCTTCGCCGCGATCTCGACTTCGAACGCACCGGTGTCCATCGTCTTGAGGTCCGCGACGATCGTTCGGCCAGGGAACGACTTCTTCAGCTGGCGGACGACCTCCA
>VBME01000019.1 GCA_005878995.1 Methanobacteriota archaeon
TTGGAACCGGTAAGCGGAATCCGCGATCTGCCGCTGGACCCAACCCGATTCGATCCCTTTGCGTATCCCGCCACGGCGGTCCACGTCACGGATCAACGCCGCCGCGTCGGCCTCGAGCTGGTCCGTGAGCGACTCGATCGCATACGATCCCCCCACCGGATCGACGGTGTTCGCCACGCCGCTTTCGTGCGCGAGGAGTTGCTGCGTCCTCAGCGCGAGGCGGACGGCCCGCTCCGACGGAAGGGAGAGCGCTTCATCCATGCTGTTCGTGTGGAGCGACTGTGCGCCACCGAGGACGGCGGCGAGGGCCTGGATGGCCACGCGGACCGCGTTGTTCTCCGGCTGTTGCGCCGTCAGCGCGACCCCGGCCGTCTGCGCGTGGAACCGCAGGGCGAGGGACTCGGCCTTCTTCGCATGGAACCGCTCCGCCATGATCGAGGCCCAGAGGCGTCGCGCCGCGCGGAACTTCGCAACCTCCTCCAGGAGATCGATGTGCGCGTTGAAGAAGAAGGAAATCTGCGGCGCGATGGCGTCGACGTCGAGGCCCCGTCGCACCGCGGCCTCCAAGTACGCGATCCCGTTCGCGAGCGTGAAGCCGATCTCTTGGACCGCCGTCGCGCCCGCTTCCCGGATGTGATATCCGCTCACGCTGATCGCGTTCCACTTCGGCACCTCGCGCGCGCAGAAGTCGACGACGTCGATCGCGAGGCGCATCGACGGTTCCGGCGGGTAGATGTACGTCGAGCGCGCGATGTACTCCTTCAGGATGTCGTTCTGGACGGTGCCCCGCAGCACGGCACGAGGAATGCCGCGCGCTTCGGCCGTCGCAATGTACAGGGCGAGCAGGATCGCCGCGGTCGCGTTGATCGTCATGCTCGTGCTGACGCCGTCCAGAGGCAGGCCATCCAGGAGGATTCGCATGTCCTCGATCGTGGGGATCGCGACGCCGACCCGGCCGACCTCCCCGCGCGCCAGGGGCGCGTCGCTATCGTACCCCATCTGGGTCGGCAGGTCGAATGCGACGCTCAAGCCTTCGTTGCCCTGCGACAGGAGATACTTGAACCGCCGGTTCGTCTCCTTTGCGGTCCCGAATCCCGCGTACTGCCGCATCGTCCAGAGGCGACCGCGGTACATCGTCGCGCGGACGCCCCGCGTGAACGGAGGCTCGCCCGGGAACCCGATTCGGGCCCGGAACGCCCCCGCGGTCGGCTCCTGGGCCGCCACGAAGACCGGCATGAGAGCGCCGCTTTGTGTCCGTCCATGGGCGACGGGGGACTCGGCCGCCGCGGACGGAGCCTTGGGGGCAGTTCGGGGTCGCTTGCGCTTCGCGCGCTCCGCCACGGGCGAAGGAAGCTGAGGCCCGCGGATAAGGGTTCCGCGCGATTCACGATTCGAGGCGTTCGAGGGCGTCGGGCAATTCCGAGAATGACCGGATCGTCGCGTCCGGCCGGGCTTCCGCGACACGGTCCGGGTCTCCGTAGCCGTACAACGCCGCGACGGCCTTCATGCCCGCCGCGTGACCCGCCAAGATGTCCACCGGGCTGTCTCCGACCACGGCGCACCGGTCGGCGGTCGGCCACGCCGGGGTAGAGGCGCACCCCTCGTTCGACGAGCCGCGTGAAATGCGCGTAATAGCGGTCCGTGAACGCGTCGGCGAGCCGGCCCGAGATCCCCCGGAGCTCGTCGAGCTGCCGCGGGACCGGCTTCCCGATCGTGGGCCGCAGCTCGTCTTCGCGGAACTCGGGGACCACGTGAAACTCCGCGGCGGCCTCGTTCATCGCTTCGACGATTGATGCGAGCGTGTCCATCAGCGTGCCGTCCAGGTCGAAGAGGACCGCGAGCGCCATGGGACCTCCGGGCCGGACTAATACGAATCCCAGGAGAGGCCGAGGTTCGGGAGGGAGACGCCTCGGCCCCGGGTGACCTCGCCGACGACTCGGGCCTCGACGTCCGGCCGGAGGGCCCGGATGATGCGTTTCGCCTCCTCCTCTGGTGCAACGATTGCGAAGCCCATGCCCATGTTGAACGTTTGATACATCTCGCGGTCTTCGATTCCACCGAGCGCCTGGAGCTCGTGGAAGACCGGTTGCGGCTCGAGCGGCTCCGTAATCCGGAATTCCACGCCGGTCTTGAGCCGCACGAGGTTCCGCACGCCGCCCCCGGTGATGTGGGCCATCCCGTGGAGGTGGGCGCGCCGGATCGCCCGGAGAACCGGTCGGACATAGATTGCCATGGGCTCGAGGAGTTCCTCACCCCATGCCCGCCCCGCGCCGCCGGCGGGGTCGAACACCGTGAGAGCCGCCTCGCGGAGCAGCCGCCGCGCGAGCGTCATGCCGTTCGAGTGGATCCCGGTGCTCGGCAACCCGATGATGACATCCCCAGGACGTATCGACCGCCCATCGATCACCTTGGACTTCCGCACGACGCCGAAGCAGGTCCCCGCGAGATCGAGATCCCGCACAATCTCCGGGACGACGGCAATCTCGCCGCCGACAATCGTGACGTTCGCGAGCTCCGCGCCTCGGTTCAGCCCGACGCCGATCTGTCGGGCCATTTCGTGATCGTACGACTCAATCGCAACGTAGTCGACGAAGGCGAGGGGCTCCGCGCCGATGCAGATCATGTCGTTCACGTTATGCGCGACGCAGTCGATCCCGATCGTGTCCCAGCGGCGCATCTCCCTCGCGACGAGCGTTTTCGTGCCGACGCTGTCCGTGCAGAGCGACAGCGCGTAGGTGCCCAGGTCAACGAGTCCGGTGAAGTGGCCGATCTTCGTGAGGGGCTTTCCGACACCTCGACGTCGGTACGTGAGGGCGGAGACGAGGGCGGCGATGTGCGCGGCCTTTTCGTCCTGGCTTACGCCCGCCTCGGCATAGGTGCGGACCACATCGCTCCGAAGCGACCGCGGCTATTTCAACCGTACGCGGGCCGGGGCCCGGTTAACATGTTAAGCCGGCAGACCGGAACCGCGGCGGAACCCCGCCAGGCTCGCTTGGTCGATCGAAACCGGCCCGGTGGCGACCCGCACTCCAAGTCGATGCAGGACCCCGGTCAACTCGACCGCGTCGCGGGGAGGCATGACGAGGACGCTCTGGCCGATCCACACCACGCCGGGACGGTGAATGAAACCCTTCTCGAGGTATGGAGTCCGGTCCCGGCCTTCCGAGACTCGTCTCCGGCCGAACACGATCTGGCAGACCCGGGCGGCGACACCCCGAGCGGAACCGGACACGTCGTATGACACGAGGACCCGTTCTCCGTCGTACCCTTCGATCGTCACAGAATGGTTATGGCAGTAGCTATATTATAGCTTTCCCACGGGGTGAGCGAAACTACTCGCCTCTGGTTAACATGTTAAGCCGGCGCTGGAAAGGGTTTATGGAGCGCAGGCGGTTCGTTCCGGCGATGGGCAAGGCGTGGATCAAGGCCCGGAAGCACGACCGCTTCTATCGAGCCGCGAAGAAGCAGGAGTACCGCAGCCGCGCCGCGATCAAGCTCTCCCAAATCGACCTGCGGTATGGGGTGTTCCACGACGGCGATCTCGTGGTGGACCTCGGCGCCGCACCCGGGGGTTGGTCCCAAATCGCCCGCGAGCGCATCGGGGCGAAGGGCCGTGTGGTCGCCGTCGATCTCGCCCGCATGGCCCCGATCGAGGGGGTCGAGGTCCTTCGGGGGGACTTCACGCGGTCCGAGGTCCAAGCGACGTTGTTCGAAGCGATCCGCCGACCGGCGGACATCGTGATGAGCGACATGGCCCCGAAGCTGAGCGGGAACCGGACCCTCGACGTGGCGAGGACGCTCGACCTGGCGGACCACGCGCTCTCCTTCGCGGTCCGGGCGTTACGGCCGGGCGGGACGTTCCTCGCGAAGGTGTTCCAAGGGGACGATTACCCGGGGTTCCTCCGTCGGGTCGCCGAGCGGTTCGACGGGGTGAAGGGCGTCAAGCCGACCGCTTCCTCAGCGACGAGTGCGGAGATCTACGTCCTCGCGATGGGCCGACGCTAGGCCGCCGCGCCACCGGATAGGACCCTCGCTCGCTCGAGACACCGTTGCGCCTCCGCGCGGTCGCCGAGCCGAGCGAGCACCTCCCCGCGATTCAGCCACGCGGCGACGTACTCCGGACGCAGCTTCGTCGCTTGCGCGTGGCAGCGGTCCGCGTCTTCGAACCGGCCCATCCGCGAAAGGGCGACCCCCTTGTTGTTCCAGGCGATCGCGTACTTCGGGTGGAGCCTGATCGCTTTGTCGTAGCATTCGATCGCCTTCGCGAGCTGATCTTTCCGGAAGTACACAGTCCCCAGGTTGCACCACGCGACCTCGTTCGTTGCGTCCAACCGGATCGCGTTCTCGTGACACCGCAGGGCCTCGTCGAGCCGGCCGAGGTACTTCATCGCGACGCCGCGCGACGTCCACGCGTACGAGGGCCGGCGGACCATCCGGATCGCGCGCTCGTAATGCGGGAGGGCGTCCGCGTAGCGGCCCTCTTTGACCAGGCGGTCACCCTGCGCCACCTCGCTGTTCGCGAGGCGGAAGAGGCCGAGCGCCGCGGCCATGCCGCCGACCGCAACGCCGGCGAACAGGATGGTCGGCAGCGGATTCGATGGGTCGAAGGGGTTTACGTACATCCGGAAGAACACGAAGACGGCGACGAGCGCCCCGACCGACCCGAGGGTGACCGCATCGAACATCCGGCCGGAAATTCGGATGATCTTGCGGCCTTCCGTGTCGGCGGGCGTCGCGAGGACCGGAATCCGGTCGACGGCCTCCCCGGCCTCCGTCGCCGACTCGGGACCTTCACCGACGTTCTCTCCGCGTCCCCCCTGGGCCGTCGCCTCGTCCGGGGAAGGCTGCACCTCGGCGAGCAGGGAATCGAAGAGTTGTTCCGCGGACGTCTCGTCGACGTCGGGCGACTCGGCCTCCGGCGACGTGCCGCTGGCGGCGTCCGGAGGTGCCTTCGCAAGC
>VBME01000083.1 GCA_005878995.1 Methanobacteriota archaeon
TGGACCTCGTGACGCCGCCGATGCCCCCGGTTCCCGCGGCGGACTTCCAGGGGGAGGTCTCCCGGTTCGACCGGATCCCGGGTGGCAACGCCACGAACTTCGCGCTCCAGATGGCGAGCTTGGGCGCCCGCACGACGTTCATCGGGTGCGTCGGCGCCGACCGAGAAGCCGCGTTTCTCCGCCACGCGTATCGACGAGGTCGCGTCCGCGCGATCCTGCGGGTCGACCGGCGACGTCCCACCGGGGCCACGGTGGCCCTGACCTGGTCCGATGGGCGACGCGCCCTCATTACGTCCCTCGGCGCGAACGCGGGCCTGCGATCCCGTGACGTTCCCCCCTCCGCAATCCGGGGCGCGGACCATGTGCACCGATCCGGGTTTTGGTGGACGGAAGGTTTGATCGGCCGGCCGAGTGCAGCGCTCCTCGCCCGGGCACGTCGGGCCGGGGCGACCACGTCCCTGGACGTCTCCACAGATCCTCGCGGTTGGGCAAAGAAGCGGATCGAGAGTGTCCGCCTTTGCCTCCCGTTCGTGGACATGTTCTTCGGCAACGAGACGGAGGTGTGCGCAGTCGCGGGTGTCTCCTCGCCTTCGGAAGCTGCCCGTCATCTCTGTTCCCTCGGCGCCAGGGAGGTCGTCCTCCATCAGGCGGAGCACGGGTCCACGGCGGTGACCCTGGAGCGCGTCGTGAGCGCCTCGGCCGTGCCCGTGCCGATTGACAACCCGACCGGCTGCGGCGATGTCTTCAACGCCGCGTACGTCCACGCGAAGCTCCGGGGCGCTTCGATCCCGGACGCGCTCCAACTCGGGAACGCGTGCGCGGCGGCCCACCTCGCCAACCGGGATCGACCGTACCCGACCCTCGCAAGGGTCCGGCGTCTGCTGCGTAGCACATCCACAACTCCCTAGGCAGATTTTCACTTTCACGCATCTCCCTCCCGAGGCTTCGTTCATACCACGGAAACCCCTAGCATTCGTCATGGCTCGCGCGCCGCGACGTTCCGCGTCATCGGTTCCGAGCGAGGCGTGGGCCATGCTCGGCATGACGGACCTCGAGGCGACCACGTGCTGGGACTTCCCGACTCAGTCTGACGGCCATCCGGATGTCGGGGACGCATCGTTCAACGGCGTGACCCCGGCCCGGTGTGTCTCGAACCTCGTGCGCCGATACACGCGGCCGGGCGAGCTCGTTGTCGATCCGATGGCGGGATCGGGAACGATCGGAGCCGTGGCTTGTTCGCTCGGCCGGCGTGCCGTATCGTTCGACCTCGCTCCCCGGTATCGAAGCGTGTTCCGCGCCGACGCGAGGGAGTGGCCCCTTCGAGCGAATGCGGCCTCGCTCGCCGTGGTCGACTCGCCGTACTCGGACAACATCGTGTACGGGCCGGATTCGCGATGTCTCGGCCGAATTTCATGCCGCGAACCGCGGTTCTACGAGGAGATGGCGCGCGTCTCTGCCGAGGCCCGGCGCGTGCTGCGACCGGGCGGTATCCTCGCCTGGATCATCGCCGACGAGTACCGCGGTGGCGCTTACACGCCGGTCGGATTCCGCCTGCTCTCGGTCTTGTCACACGACTTTGAGGTGCGCGACACGGTCGTCCTCGTTCGCCACCACGACCGCTCTGCGTCCCCACTGTGGGAGCACCGGGCCCGTCGGTTCAACTTCTTCCTGCGGGGCTTCAAGTTCCTCTTCATCCTGAGGAAACCGGTTGGGGAATCGGGAGGTTAGTGACGTGGAACCAAGCAATGAATGGACGCGGAGTACGTCGAGCGCGATTGTGTCCGCCTTGCGCGCGCGGGTGCGGGTTGCGGCAGGCCGACGCCAAGATCGCGTTGTGGAACGGGCAAGTCGGTACTGGATTGCGTGGCGGAGCCGAAAAGTGGACCGGGTTTTCGCCGAGCTCCGCCCGCTACGAGGTCGTGTACAGGTATTCATCCTTCCGAGGCCACGGGACCTCGCGGACTCCACCGGGCTTGCGCGACGAGCGCCTCGGACCCAAGGGTGGGGCTGGTTCCGGTCCCGGTTTGAAATCTCGTCAATGGCTCAGATCGAGTCGGCGGCCCGGTTGATTGTCCAGTCGTACGAACACGGCGCGCGCCGTGGGAACGGCGGCCGCGCGACGCGCCGGGCCCGGAAGGCGCAAGCCCTTTAATACTCCGCGCCGTTTGGCCGCCTGCTTTCGTCGACCCTGGTCGGAGTTGTACCTCCGGGCGAATCCACAAATCCAGGGGGCTGGGCCATGGCAGAGGAAACCCCGAAAGCTCCGGAACCGGAGCTGAGCATTGCCGCGGAGGGAGAAGCAAAGGCGCCCGCCCGGCCGCGGAACTTGTATGCCTTCGTGAAACAAGCCTGGAAGAATCCGCGTAGTGGGGTCGTGAAGGAGACCCATTTTGCACGGCTCGTCGAATGGCGTCGAGGTCTTGCTTTCGTGCGCGTGGAACGGCCGACCCGAATCGATCGGGCCCGCGAGCTCGGGTACCGCGCAAAGCAAGGCTACGTCGTCGTCCGTGCGCGGGTCCGTCGGGGCGGCCGAAGACGACCCAAGCCGATGGGCGGTCGTCATCCGAAACGGAGGGGCCTCGTCAAGATCACAATGGCGAAATCGATCCAGCGAATCGCGGAGGAGCGGACCGCGCGGCACTATCCGAACCTCGAGGTCCTCAACTCCTACTGGGTCGGCGAGGACGGGACGCACAAGTACTACGAGGTGATTCTCGTGGATCCGCAGCATCCCGTGATCCGCAACGATCCGAAGATCAACTGGATCTGTGAGCCGGCGAACCGCGGACGGGTCTTCCGAGGCCTGACGTCCGCGGGAAAGAAGGGGCGCGGGCTGCTGCACAAAGGCAAAGGCACAGAGAAGATCCGGCCGAGCATCGGCAGCCACGATCGGCTCGGAAAGTGATTCAGGCCGATTCGATTCGGGACGCCAGGTGTCCAACTTCGTCGTCCGTCAGCCCGATAATCGGTTCGAACACGGGCACGTTCAGCCCACCCCGCGTGTCCGGGTCGAACACCGACCACCGCGTCCCCAGGAAGACCGCATCGGCTCTCGCGATCTTCACAAGCTCGTGCAGGTGCCCATCCGGTGGGAGGTCGAGCACCTTCAGCCGGACATCCCACCGGCGGAGCGGGTCCACCATGCGACCGGTGGGCGGCGTGGCGACCGCGACACGACATCCGCGCTTCATGCCCATCCAGGCCGCCACCATCCCAGCTTGGTCCGTGACAACCGCGAGGCCCCGGCCTTGGCTGCCGAGCGGGAGCCCGCCCGGCCCCGGCCACACTTCGCGGAAGACGAACCCGCGGTTCTGACGCACTTCGATGTGAATCTCGACATCCGGCCGCGACAGGTTGACGCGACTCTCAGGATTCGCTCGACGGACCTGATCGCCGAGTTCGCGCGCGAGATCTTGGCTCGTGAACGGATGGGTTCCGACCCGACGGGTCCGGAGGGCGAACGTGGCGCCGGGAGACAGGGCGATTGCGGCCTCGGAGACGACCGCATCTCGCAACGATGCCAGATCGGCGTGGACCTCCGTGGCCGGGCTCATCGATACGACGCCGAAGACGCGTGAAAGGATGCTTCGGGCCTTTTCGATGTGGTCCGCATGCACGTACACTCGGGCCTCGTCCGACTCCGTGATGCACTCGACGCCCTCCGCAGCGAAGAGGTCCTGGATGTTCGCGACGAGTCGGTCTCGGAGCTGACGTCGCACGAACCGACTCTTCAGCGCAATCTCGCCGAAGCGCACGAGGAGGACCATCGTCGCGCTCCCATAGTTTCTCGGTAGTAATTAATACGGCACCGACTTTGCGCGCGAGGTGGACGCGCTCCTGTTGCTCGTACAGGCCGTCCTCATTTTTGGCGTCGCGTTCATCTACGCGAACCTCGGCCTCGGCGGAGGGCTCCTGTTTGTGCCCATCCTGCTCTCGACGGGCGTCACCCGGAGCGACGTTGCCGTCCCCATCTCCCTCACGTTCACGATCGCGACCGCGGCATCCTCCGTGATCAACCACCACCGGAAAAGGCTCGTCGACTTCCGCCTCGGGAGGACCCTCGTGGCGGGCGCGTTGGTCGGCGCGGTACTGGGGACGCTCTTCACGCTTCGCTTCCTCCTGGACGATCGGGCGTTCAAGGCCTTCTTCACGACCGTCCTCTTGATTTTCGGCGTCTACATGCTGTGGGACTGGCTGAATAACGCCCGGGATGTGGACGAAGACGACGACTCGAAGATGACGCCTCCGCGGAAGACGAGCGTCACGGCGGCGACCGTGGGCTCGGGATTCCTCTCGGGGAGCATGGGGATCGGCGGAGGTCTGCTGAATGTCCCCCTAATGGTATACGGCCTTGGCCGCCGGACCCGGAAGGCGATCGGGACGTCTTCCCTCCTGATCATCCCGACCGCGGCCGTGGGCTTCGCGACGTATGTCGTGAATCTCGCGGTCCGACCCGGCGGCTTCGCGTGGCCCTCCGACTTCATCCTCATTCCGCTCTTCTTCCCGATCGTGTTCATCGGGGCGTACCTCGGCTCGCGGTGGGGCCTCCGCGCGCTCCGAACGCGCCCCGTCGCGCTGATCTTCATCCTGGTCCTCTTCATCGCGGCGGGAAAACTCGTGGTCGACCTGCTCTGAGTCGAATCGCCTCGCGGGTTCGCTTCCGCTCGGCGTTCCGTTCGAACTCGCAACGCGGAGGAAAGGCCATATATGTCTGCGCGGGTGCGCCGACCCCACAACGGTCGCGGGATGGGATGGACCGCACGGATGGGTCGCACTGGTTCTACTCGTACCTCCCTCAGGGGGTCGCCGGCGGCGCGACGTCCGCGCTGATTCCCCTCTTCGCATACGCCCTCGGCGGGAGCCTCTCCGACATCGGGATCATTGCGGCCGCGACGAGCCTCGCCTCGGTCCCCGCGTTCATGCTGTGGGGTTCCCTCTCGGACCGCCTCGGGCGTCGCAAGGTCTTCCTCCTGATCGGATTCCTCGGGAGCGGGATCGCCTCGCTCGCCATGGGATTGAGCCAGACGATGTCCGGGTTCTATTTGGCGAACCTCCTCGCGGGCTTCCTCGGCGCCGCGAGCGGCCCCGTCGGGACGGTGCTTCTCATGGAGACCGCCGACCGCAAGGAGTGGCCTGCGAGGCTCGCCCTCGTCGGTCGGATTGGGGCCGTCGGATGGGTCGCAGGGCTTGGACTTGGCGTCGGGTGGCTGGTGATTGGGCCCCAGATCCTCGGGGCGGAGGCGCCTTCGATGCGCGCCCTCTTCGTGATTGGCGCGGCCCTCGGCCTCCTCGCGGGCCTCCTCGCCCAGCTCTGGACGCGCGAGCCGGCCGTTCGGGTGGACCGTCGCGAGGTCCGTCTCGTCGATGTCCATCCACGCGTCGAGAAGGGGCGCTTTCTTCCGATGCGGATTCTCCACTTCATCTCGCCGACCGGACATCGCGCCGGGGTGCGACTCCCGCGATCCCTCCGGATCTATCTGATCTGCGTCTTCCTTCTGTTCGGTGGTTTCACCGCGTTCTACGGGTTCTTCCCGATCTTTCTGACGCAGGTCTACGGAATGGGAAGCCCCGAGATTTTTGCCGTCTACATCGCGAGCCAGGCGACCTCGATTGTCGCCTATCCCCGCGTGGGTCGTTGGATTTCCGCCCGGGGCGATCGGTCGACGCAGCTCTATGCGGCCCTCGGCCGCTCGGTTCTGTTTCCTTCCTTCTTGGTCGTCGGTCTCGTGGCGCTCCCGCAAAGCTCCCGGCTCGGAATCGCCTTCGCACTGCATGCGGGCGTCGGTCTGTGCTGGGCCGTCATCAATGTCGCGGGGTCGACCCTCGTGTCGCGCCTCGCTCCGGAAAACGGGCGCGCGGAGGCATTCGGCACGTACAACGCGGTCCAAGGCTTCGGGTCGATCCTCGGTCCGCTCCTCGGTGGATTCACCGCGCAGCTCCTGGGATACGGGCCCGCGTTCGGGGTCAGCGTAGCGCTTGTCCTCGCGGGCTCAGGGCTCCTTGCGGCCGCGCGATTCCCGGAGGGATGAGGCTGCGAAAAGGGTAAATGACGACCCGGCTTGCGCGACGAGGGTGGCGCCTTGGACATCCTGATTCTCGGCGGGTACGGAGCCATGGCCCAGTCCACGGTCCCGGACCTCCTGTCCGCGCGCGATGTCAACCGCGTGGGGATCGCGGGCCGGAGTCTTGCGAAGGCGAAGGGGTTCGCGAAGGCGCAGCACGACGACCGCGCCGCACCGACCGCCGTGGACGGCCGGGATTCCGCGGCGCTCGTCCGCGAGTTGCGAAACTGGGATTGCGTGATCAACAGCACCTGGTACGACCTGAACGTCTCAATCATGGAAGCGGCGATTTCCGCGGGGATTCACTATTGCGACCTCGGGGGACTGTACCATCAGACGCTCCGCCAGCTGGCGCTCGATGCGCGGGCCAAGGACGCGGGCGTCACGTGCGTGCTCGGGATCGGTTCGACCCCGGGCACGATGAACGTCATGGGGATGTACGGCGCGAGCAAGCTCGACAGAGTTGAGAAGGTCATGCTCCGGAGCAGCGGCGCGGTCGTTTCCGGCGGCGAGCCCGGCAAGTTCGTCCCGCCATACGCGATCCGGACGATCTTCGACGAGTTCTCGCTCGACGCGCCGATCTTGCGCAAGGGCAAGATCCGGTTCGTCCCCGCGCTCTCCGGCCTCGAGCGCTCCGAGTTCATGCCGCCCGTCGGGGTCGTCGAGGGATATTACACGATTCACTCGGAGCTCGCGACGATGCCGAAGACGATTGGCAAAGGCGTCCAAGAGATGGACTTCATCGTCGCGTTCCCACCCGAATTCCGCGAGACGATCGCCACCCTCGTCCGCCTCGGCCTCGCGAGTCGGGAGGCGTCGGTCGTCGAGGGAACGACGGTCCGACCGTACGACGTCACCTCGACCGTGATCGACGCCCTCCCGAAGCCGAAGGAGCCCGAGCTCGACGTGGACATCCAGCGATGCGTCCTGATGGGCGAACGGGATGGGAATCCGACGACCCTCCGCTACGAGGCGGTCACATGGCCCCACAAGAAATGGAACGTCGGGGGAGGCGTCGTCGATACCGGAGTGCCGCCATCCATCGCGGCCCAGTGGATGGTCAAAGGCCTCATCCAGGACCGAGGGGTACTCCCTCCCGAAGTCGCATTCGAACCGATCGCGTACTTCAAAGAGCTCTCGGCGCGAGGACGTGGAATCCGGGTCGTCGAACATGCCGAGGAGACGCGCCCGCTGAACTAAAAGGTCTGCTTCCGCTGGTCCTCGCGTCGGCGCGCCTCATGCGCTCCGCGGGAGGGGCGTTTCCCCGTACAGCGCCGCTTGCTCGCCGACCGCTTGGAGCTGGACCCCGGGTGCCTTCTCGCGGTGGCGTCCCGCCTCCTTTGCAATCGCGGCGAATGCGTTGTCCGCGACCTCGAGGGCCCATTCGATGTCTTCTTCCGTGTGTTCCGTGGAGAGGAACGCGCGCTCGCCCGTGTTCGGGATGCCGAACAGGACGTTGTTCCCGAGGCAATGGATGAACCAGTTCCACCATCGACGGGTGTTCGCACTGAGCGTGTCCCGGAAGTTCCGAATTTCGTCTTTCGTCGTGAAGTAGACGTTACCGATTGAGCCGACGTATTCGACCCATGCGGGGATCCGGCGGTCGTCCGCGAGGTCCTGGAGTCCGCCATAGAGCTGGCGGCCGAGGCCGTTGATTTGGTCGTAGTACTCCGGGTGTTCCGCGAGGATCTGGAGACCCTTGAGACCCGCGGCGACGCTGATCGGATGGCCGTTGTACGTGCCCGCGTGGAACGTTGCGTACCGCCAGCCGCGGCCCGGCTCGAGGACGTTCATGATTTGTGCCTCGCCTCCGAAGCCCGCGAGCTGGAACCCGCCCCCGGCGATTTTCCCGAACGTCGTCATGTCAGGTCGGACGTCGTAGTATTCCTGGGCGCCTCCGTATGCGAGGCGAAAGCCCGTGAGGACCTCGTCGAAGATGAGGACGATCCCTCTCTTTCGGGTCAGCTGCCGGAGCCGCTTGAGGTAGTTCCCTTTCGGCGCGACGACCCCCGGACCGCAGAGGACGGGCTCGATGATCAGGGCGCCGACCTCGTCGTCGTTGTCGTCGAGGATTGCGGCGGTCGCATCGATATCGTTGTACGGGAAGACGACGACCGTGTCGGAAATGGCCTTCGGGATGCCGCGGCCGTAGGGGATCGGTCGGTACCCCGTCATCCGTCGAGCGGTCCGCGCGTCCATGTCGATGCTCTGCAATGCGTAGTCGTGCGCGCCGTGGTACGCACCCTCCGCCTTCGCGATCTTGTCCCGGCCCGTGTACGCGCGGGCGGTCCGAAGCGCGTGCATCGTCGCTTCGGTCCCGCTGTTGCACAGACGGACCTTCTTCATCGAAGGCATCGCCTTCCGGATCGCTTGGATGTAGTCGATGAAGAGTTCGCTCGTGACGCCGAGCATCGACCCGGATTCGAGTTGCTTGATCACTTCGAGCGCGATGTCCCGGTTGTTGTGGCCAAGGAGCAGCGCGCCGAACCCCATCATCAAGTCGAGGATTTTGTTGCCGTCGACGTCGTAGATATAGCCCCCGTCGCCGTAATCGGCTAGGAACGGATGGGGCTTGAAGTACCGGACGTTGCTCTCAACGCCGCCGGGTGTGAGCCGGGTGGCACGGCGCCAGAGCTGCGCGCTCTTCTTGTGCCGTGTCAGATACTTCCGGCTGAACTTCTGGGATGGCAACGGATCACCTCCAGATGAAAACGAGGCCGGTCCGATGACCGGCAGGCGGGTTCCGGGAGCCCCGGATTCCCGTTCACCTGGGCACCTGTGAGATGCCGCTGGGGCTATGAAAGAGTTTCGCGCATAGTGTGCGCTTTGTATATCAAACGTGAGAGCGCGAGAAAGTATAGCTACGGGCTATACAGGATGCCGACCGCCTGTCGGCCGACGAACCTCGTGCGCGTTTATAAAGTTCATATGGACGCGGTACAAAGACCGCCACCGGAAACCACAACGGGTCGTCTCCGGGGCACCGTCGATTCGCCTCCAATGCCCACTTGTGTCCGTCGTCGAGGAGGTCGTTCGACCCGCTGTCGGGGGGATGCGTGGGGCAGGATTTGAACCTGCGAACCCCTACGGGACAGGATCCTGAGCCCTGCGCCTTTGACCAAGCTTGGCAACCCACGCACGCCGCGGCGCGAGGCGATTTCGTGGGCTCGTAAGAATGTTGCGGTGATCCGCGGGCGGGTGCGAAAAACCTAAGACGTAACCGGCTTTGGTCCGCTCCATGTTCGAGAAACGCGAGGTGCGGTTCTTTCCCGGCCTGCGTCGCGACGACGCGTGGCGAAAGGCGTGGGACTGGTGGGGCCGCCAGGGCTTCCAGCTCACCAAGACGGGACCGTATCGGATGCATGGGTCCTCGTTTTATTCGCGGATCGGATTGCGCCGCGAGTTCGACGCGACTCTGGACGACGCGGACGGCGGGACCAATGTGGATCTCACGATCAACGCGCAGATCACGGATGAAGGACTCATTGCGGGCGCGGTGACGGCTGCGTTCCTCCTGCCGGTTGCGGTCCTCGGCGGCGCCGTGTCCTATTCCGAGTACGAAACGGACGCGCGGAATTTGGTCCTCGCCTTCTGGCAATACCTCTCTCCGACCGCCGCGCGCGTCGCGAAGTCGATGACGCCCGCGATGCCGGCGCCCTGCAAAGGGTGTGGTGCTGCGCTCCTTCCCGACTGGAAGGTGTGCCCGCACTGCGGACGGAAGCGGGATCTCTAGCGGACGGTCCGTCGCGCCCTCACGAGCGTCTCTTCATGATCTTCATGAAGCCGTTGGAATCGAAGACCTCGAGTTCCCTCTCCGCCAGCGTGGACCGGAACTCCTCCCAGGTGATGACCTCGATCCGGTTGTTCCTGCCTTTCGTGAACTGAATTCCGTCGGTTCCCTTGACGCGACCCGGTCGAAGTCCTTTCTTCTTCGCCTTCTCGATGGCGTCCTCGACGCCTACCGGCTCCATCACCATCCGATCCCTCCTGGACGCGGTGCGAACCGCCGCGCGCGTGCGAATCTGGAGGTCGCTATATAATTCTTGTTCGACGACCTCGATTCGGAGTTTCGGAAGGCTTTCTACCGCGAGCGGCATCTCGTGGTCCGTGCCACGCTTCGGTTCGTCCGGGATTCGGGGCATCGGAAACGTCGACGTCACACCCGACCTCGCCCTCCGTGTCGGCATGATCCTCGGGGACCAGTACGGCGACACGATCATCGGACGGGATCCACGGATCACGGGCCCCATGCTCGTCCAGGCGCTCGGTGCGGGGGTCCTCTCGGCCGGCGCGTCCGCCGTCGATGCGGGTTTGGTTTCGACGCCAACCTTGGCTCGCGGGGCCCGCGACTTCGCCTGCGGGGCCATCATCACGGCCTCCCACAACCCGGCCCCCTACAACGGGATCAAACTCTGGAATCCGGACGGGATGGCGTTCGATGAGGGACAGCAGAGGGAAGTCGAGGATGGGCTCGAGCGGGGCCGGTTTCCTCCGCCCACGTGGGACCACACCGGGGTGCCCTCCTCGCGACCCGACTTGGTCCGCAATCACGTCGAGGCGATCCTCAAGGACGTCGGGCCCGCGAAGGTTCGCGTCGTCGTCGACTGCGCCTGCGGCGCAACCGCGACGATCACCCCGTTCCTCCTTCGACAAATGGGTTGCGAGGTCCTCGCGATCAACGCCCAGGCGGACGGGCACTTCCCCGGCCGCGAGCCCGAACCGACGGAAGAGAATCTCGGCATCCTCGCATCGACGGTGCGGGCCGGAAAAGCGGACC
>VBME01000084.1 GCA_005878995.1 Methanobacteriota archaeon
TTCGGCAAAAGGCGGACCACCGTCGATTCGAGCTTCGCGCGCTTCAGTGCGGGCACGTCGTCGCGAAGCACCCACCCGACCTGTCTCCCGATGTTGACCGGTGCCAGCTCCGCCTCGAGGTGCCCCCAAATCCCGCGGGCGTCGGCGGCCGTCATGTACGTCCACTGGGCGAAGTCGCGCACCGTCGCGGGACCATGCGCTCCGAGGTACCGTCGCAGAAGCTCGAGCTCCGCCTGCTCGGCGGGCCGATCCTTCCAGTTCCGGATCCACTCCTCCGGGCGCACGAAGGTCGCCTCGGCGCCACGACTCGGGCCGAAGCAGGCGAGGCCCCGGGTACACGCGAGGAATACGATGCCGTCGAGCGACAACACGGTCCCGGCGATCCGAAACCCGGTGGCGTTCGACTTCCCGCCCCAGCCGCGACCGGATTTGGCGAGGACCTTAACCCCGAGCGACGCGCTGACCCGTTCGGCGATCTCGGTGCGCGTGAGGGGCCGATCGAGCACGGCCCGCATCCCTCGGACGAGTCGGTCTACGGCGTCGATCGGAAACCCCCGGCGGACCATCCACGCCGTCGAACGCGCGTCGCGCCGACTGCCCCGAACGAAGACGGCGAAGTCCTTCGATGGGATGAGGTGAAGTGCGCCCCGCATACACCAGGTCTTCACGAGGGTCCGGTCTCGCCATAGGGCGTGCTCGACATCTTCCACGGAAATGTCGCGGGTCCTAGCGGCTAATGACATTTGCGCGGCGGAGAGCACCTGGGCTTGTGTCCCCGCCATGTCGCCCGCCACCCGCGCGAGCGCCGAGGCCTGCGCCCGCTCCACGAGGTGATGACGGGAGAGACGGAAGGCCGCAACGCGTTCCGGGGAGACGACCGGCGCATCGGGGACGTTCGTGCTCGCGGCCATCGTACGCCCCGCACACCGATTTTCGGGATAATGCTTTGCGGGAGGTCCATGGACGACGGCCGTCTCCGAAACCTTAAGACGAGCGGCGAGTTCATCGCCTCCCGGCGAGGGTGAACGCGCGTGGGAAAAATCGAACGGCCGAGCGTGGAGAGCCTGATCATGGACTTCGCGATGTCCCTGACGCGCCGGGCCACTTGCAAACGCGCCCAGTTCTCGTGCGTCATCACCTCCGAAGACATGACCCAGATCTACGGATTTGGCTACAATGGAACCGCAAAAGGGTTTTCGCACGACGATTGCAAGGCGGACCTACCGGGCGGCTGCGGCTGCGTGCATGCGGAGCAAAACGCCTTGATCAAAGTCCGTGTGAACGACCCCCGTAAGGTCGTCTTCGTGACCGGTCAACCGTGCATCACGTGCGCCAAACTGATCATCAACTCGGGTGCCTCGAAAATCTACTATCGGTCCGCGTACCGATCGGACGAAGGGCTCGAGCTCTTCAACCGTGCCGGAATCGAGGTCGAACGCGTCTAGTCATCCGACCAGATTCCTCAAGACGCGGCGAATCTCCGGCCGCTGATTGCCACGACGAACTTTGAGGTTTATCTCGGGCGACAAGCTCGTTCAGACCCAAACCCAGTAGCCCAAGATCGCCCCATCAGAAGGTACGAAAGGATCCAGAAGCCCTGGTTGATCCCCACGAGCCTCCCCGGGCGGCCTTCGAAGATCGCCCCGGACACCCCGGTCGTCATGAGGAACCCGAACCAGACCAGGAAACCGACGATGAGGCCGCCGGCGATCCCCTTCGGCAGCCCAGCGACGTTGGCGTCTCTTGCGTATTGGATCAAGAGCCCGAGCACGAACGACGCGATGAACGCCCCGACCAACCCGGCTGCGAACCCTTTGGACGCCCGCTTCCGCATCGCCTCCATGTCCGCCTCGGTCTTCCCGAGCGCGGCCATCCACGCCTTCCCGAAGGCGGGACCGTACCAAATTCCCCCGATGACAAAGCTCACGGTCGTCGCCACAATCACGCCGATAAAGAAGTTCGCATCGAACATGACCGACATGCGGTCCGCCTCCTCGGCCCCGTCGACACAAGCCCGTCCGCTAATATGGCTTTCCCCGGCCCCGATGAGGACCCACGAAGACCCGTTCAGCCAGGGTCTGGGACCGACCTAGGAGATGGACTGGCCCGCGGCGTCGGTGCGGGGGCGCCCGCCGCCGTCTTCGTCTCGGGTCTTGGCGGCTTGAGCAAATCCCGGATGACCGGCGTGAAGGGGTCGACGAGACCGCCCGCGAAGCCGCGCTCGCCCAGCCGCAGGACGTCCGATTCCTGGAGACCCCCGCCAACATAGAGCTCGAGGTCGAGCCCATCGAGGGCCGCCAGGAAGGCGGGATCCGGCCCGAGCTCCGACCCGAGCCGACGAAGGTCCATCACGCAGACCGCAGAGAAACCAATTTCGCGAAGCGCTTTCACGTCTTCGCGGAGATCGCCCCGGTCTTCGCGGACATCGCGCCACACGACCTTGCCGTCCCAGTCGAGACACGGGAGGACCTCGGATGACAGCGCATAGAGGACCGAGAACGCGTCCAGCGAGGCGAGCGTCTTCGAGCCCGCAACGACGCGCTCGACATCGAGCATGTAGCCGTCCATGACCTCCTCCGGCTCCCGGCCGCCCGACTCGAGCCACACGTCGCACCGCTTCACGAGATGGCGCGTGACCTCGAAGTTCGGGTTCGCGCGGTTGACGCCGGCGAGGTCGAGCATGAACACCCGGGAGGCGTTGTACCGCGGCCCGCCGATCGCGTCCCAGTACTCCTGGAAGGACACGCGGTACGCCGTCGGGCTCAGGTGTCCCGCGTCCCACCGCACCCCGGTGACCGACGCGACGCGACCGGGCAGGAGGTCGAGGCCTCGGATGTCGATCAAGGGATCCGTCTGGATCGGCAGGATCGGGATCGTCACGACGCCTTTCGCGGCGGCTTTCGGTTCCGGGTCCCACATCCCCTTCTTCTCCCGTTCGAACTGGTCCCGCGCGCCCTCCGTGTCGAAGAAGATTGGGAGGCCCTCGTGGCCGCACGCATGGCACACGTACGATCGGCTGTCACTATCAATCCCCGCGATCGGACCCATCACGAGGAGCTTCGGATGGACCTGATTACTCCCGCATCGCGCACACGCGGCAAAGTCCGTCGGACCGAAACGTCCGGCCATCCGATCCGCCTCATTCGACGCGAATCACTTTCACGCGTTTGCCAATCCAGTTCGGAGGAAGGTACACGCGGCCGGAACTCCCGCTCTTCGCCACGACCTTCTCGACCATCTCCTGACCGAACACCTCGAACTTCGCTTCCTTCCGGGTGCGCGCCACTCGGGACCCCCCGCGTCGTACTCCCAACGGACGGATAAGGCTTGCGGGGGCGACTATGTTGTAGCTATCCCCGTCAAAAGGAATCCTCAATACGGCAACGGCACATGCCGGGCCGCAAGCATGCCTTCACGCCCGAAACGCAAACGCGGGCCGGTCCAGTCGTTCGATCTGTACGCCCGTGCGATGCTGGACTACTGGCTCGGCAAGCAGGTCGTCTTCGAGTTCGAGCGAGACGACGGGTACCGGAGCCGGTCCCGGGTCGAGGCGTACTTCGCCCCGCCCGCGAAGTGGTTGAAAGTCGAGCGGGAGGCGATGAAGGAAGTCCGCGGCCGGGTCCTCGACGTGGGTTGCGGACCGGGCCGCCATGCGCTCTATCTCCAGCGGAAACGGCATCGTGTGGTGGGGATCGACGCCTCGCCAACGCAGGTGGCGCTCGCCCGAATCCGCGGGGTCGAGGAGGTCTACCAGGCGAGCGTGCAGCGGCTGCCGCGGGGGCTGGGGACGTTCGACACGATCATCCTCATGGGGAACAACCTCGGCCTCGCCGGGGACGTCCCGCGGATGCGACGATTCCTGCGAGACGCGCGGCAAATTTCGACGGCCCGCGGGCGTCTCATCGGCAGCACCCGGATCCCGGGGACGTGGATTCGACAGCACCTGCCCTACGTGAAATGGAATATCGCACGCGGCCGCCCACCCGGACTCCTCACGTTGCGCGGACGGTACAAGGGTCGCGTCGGCGATTGGTTCGACCTCCTGTTGTTATCGCCGGATGACCTCGCCGAACTCGCGCACGCGACGGGCTGGGATCTCGTGCGGGTCCTCTACGAGCCGCGAGAGGATGCCGCCAGCTACGTCGGCGTGCTGCAACGTCGTTGAGCCCTGAGCAAAGATCGAGTCACTCCGAGGCTTCCGAGAAAAGGTTCATCCCGTACGACGGCCATCGGAACGACCGGCATGCCTTTCCTCGACCAGTTCCGGCTCGAGGCGCTCCCGCAAGCGTGGCAAGACGAAGGACGGCGTTGGCAGGAGACCTATTTCCCGGAGATGCCGGCCGTCCTCGACCCCGCGAACTGGAAGCGGTACTACCCGGACACGCCCCTCCCCCGGCTGAGCGTGATCATGGCGAAGCCCGATGGGTTCGCGGGATTCGCCCAGAAGGTCGTCGGGGCGAGCGCTGCGACCGCGAGCCTCGCGAATCGCGTGTGGACCGCCGACAAGATGCCGGACGCCCAGTTCATGACCGCGCTCAAGATCATCCGCGCGCAGGCCTCGACGGAACTCGGATCGATCCAGCAGCACCGGATGGTGTACGAGCAACTCGATGGCGGGTCTCTGACCGGTCTCGACCGGGAGATTGTCGAAGGCATCCACCGCACGGATACAGGAGGCCACCGCCTCGACGCGATCTCTTTCTCGAAGAAACGCGTCTGCGTCGAGGAGCTGCGACATCACATGCAGATGGCGGGCGTGCTGACCCTCGACGCGACGTTCGACAAGCCGCGGTGGGGACGACACTGGGCGACCGAGACGATGGAAGAACTGTTCGCCATGAAGCCTGGCGAACACGTCCTCGATGCGTTCAACATCGAGTTCAAGAGCCTCATGGACTCCGCGACGTTCATGTCGTTCATCGATCGGGTCGGGAAGTTCCAGCTCGAGATGCAGCATCACTTCCTGTACGGACCGATGGCCGTGAGCATGCCGTGGATGCGCTGGGTTGAGGAGTCGTATCACCTCGCCGCGGGCGAGACGCTGATGAAGGCGATCGCGGTCGCGGGCACCTTGGACGGCGGGAACTTCGGGATCGAGGATCTGCAGAAGACGCTGAACATGTGGTACCCGCGCGGCCTCGAGATGTTCGGATCGGAGCTCGGTGGAGACCTCGTGAAGGGCGTGTTCAAGACGCTCAAGAATCGCGAGGCGCAGACGATTTACATTGACGAGGTCCTCGGCAAGGTCAAGGACGCGAACCTCGCGATCATCCAGGCGCAGGGCCGTTGCAATCGGGAGGAGGCGGAGGCCGCTCTGCGCCGAATCGTCGAGAAAGGCGAGACCGTTCACGGCCTGGCGAAGCACGACCTGCTGTTCCTCCCCGACCGGCGGTTCTTCCGGATTCGCGGGCTTGCGGAGTACGGTGACTACCGCAATCCCGGCGCGGACGCCGCGGGCGTCGGCTACGTGTACTTGCCGTACGACGTCCACGGAGAGTTGCTGACCGACCACGCCAAGCCCATCGAACGAGCCGCCTACGTCGACTACCTCCGGACGGTCCTCCCGGACCGGTACATGCAGAGCCGCCACTGGGACTTCGTGAAGACGGACTTCCTGTTCAACGACATGTGGGGCACGCCGGAGCCGGCCGCGCACGCGTAAGGGCCAGCTTTTATTACGGCCCGGTCCCTTGGGACCGACCGAGGCGGAGTGATGGACCTCACGTACATTTCTCTGGAGAAGAAGGACCGAGTCGCCGTCGCCTGGCTGAACAAGCCCAAAGCCAACACGTACGACGCGGACTTGATGCGCGACCTGAACACGATGATCGACGACGTTCGTTTCGATGACGACGTCGACGTGTGCGTCCTCGCGTCCAAGCTCGATGGCGTCTGGTCCGCCGGCGCGGACATCAACCTGCTCGCATCGTCGACGCCGGACTACAAGGCGATGTTCTGCCTGAATTGTCAGGAGACGCTGAACAAGATGGAAAGCACGCCGAAGCTGTTCATCGCCGCGATTGACGGCCACTGCGTCGGCGGCGGCCTCGAGATCGCGATGGCGACGGACCTCCGGCTCGCGTCGGATGGCGCGTGGCGAATCGGGCTTCCGGAAGTCACCCTGGGCGTCCTCCCTGGGACCGGCGGCACGCAGCGCCTGCCGCGCCTCGTGGGCAAGAGCCGCGCGATCGATCTGATGGCGACGGGTCGGATGCTCACGCCGAAAGAGGCGCTGGACTGGGGCCTGCTGAACCGCGTATTCCCGCGGGCGAAGTTCTGGGACGACACGATGGCGTTCGCGAAGGGCCTGACGTATCCGCAGCACGCCGCGCGCGCAGTCGGCTTCATCAAGCGATCCGTCACGGAAGGAATTGAGATGCCGATGTACGAAGGGTTTGCCCTCGAGCGGGAATTGCAGAACCGCCTCTTCGCGATGGCCGACGCGAAGGAAGGCTTCCGCGCGTTCCTCGAGAAACGCAAGCCCGTGTTCCAGGGCAAGTGACCTCCCGTCCGCGGACGGAAACGGACTTGGGTCGATGGAAACCGACGGAGGTCACGTGTCGGATCAGCTAGGCATTCGGACGGCTCGAATTGGCGATCTGGATGGACTCGCGCGAATGTGGGAAAAGCTTGCAGAGTATCACGTGGAGCTCGGCGGCCCGGAATACCGCCTCGCACCTCGATGGAGGGGCGAGTGGCAACGCTTCGCGCGCAATCACATCGGCCGCAAGGACCGCCTCTGCCTCACGGCCGAGATTGACGGGGTTGCGGTCGGCTTCCTCCTCGCGGCGATTCTCCAGCGGCCGAAGGTCTTCGCGCACCGAGCGTACGGACACATCTACGACGTCTTCGTCGAGGAGGGTAACCGGAAACAGGGAACGGGGGAGGCGTTGGTCGACGCGGCGATGGATTGGTTCCGGGCTCATGGGGTGAACCGCGTGGAACTGTACACCCACGCCAAGAACGCGCTCGGCCTGCGCTTCTGGCGAAAGATGCGGTTCGAGACGACCGTGCACATCATGGATCGTCGAATCTAGCTGCAGAACGGGGTTTTCGCGGTGGCCGCCGGCCCACCTGCTAGTTGCCCCTGGAAATCGAGCCTTTCCGCTCCGAGCGAGACGTAACTCTGCAGCGCCGCCTAGATGGTATTATCTGCGTCTCGGTGAATCAGCCTGCAAGCCTCAGCACGACGTAGGGGGCCTGCACCTCGATGCCCAACCGGATGATCGTAGGGCGCAACCGGGAATTCGACTTGCCGCTCGAGAAGGAAGGCCTCGAGGGATGGCAGATGGCTCTCTTTTTCATAGTTGGTGGAGGTGCGGTCTACGTTGCTCTCCTCGCCGCGATTCCTTGGGGTGGCTGGAGTCAACCTGGAATCGATCCCGGCCTCGGCATGATGCTTTTCGCCCTTCTAGTCCTGGCAGGGAGCATCGTTGGCATCGTTGTGGGAGCGAAGCTCGTCGGGTTCCTGAGAGGGGCGAGGGTCCGCAGGCTCCGACGCACGTAACCATCCGTGGCCAGGCAAACCTCTCGCGGGGGATGGGGGCCCCTTCGAGGCGGTGTCAATCGCGCAGGACGGGACGACGACCCTTGGACGAGGTTTGCGCGCAAGGCGAGGCCTCAAGGCCGCGCACGGGCTTCCCCCTCCGATCCCATGGAATTCGAGACGATCCTCGTGGGCCGTCGCGACTCGACCGCGCTAATCACGTTGAACCGGCCGGACAAGCTCAACGCGATGTCGATGATGCTCAAGGCGGAACTAGTCCGGGCCCTCCATGACCTCGACCGCCGAGAAGACACACGCGTGATCGTGATTACGGGTGCCGGCGACAAGGCGTTCACCGCGGGCGCCGATATCCACGAGTTCCAAGGCCGCACTTCGATCGAACAGTGGCATATGTACGAGCACGGGACGCTGTACGACGCCGTGGACCGCACGACGAAACCGATCCTCGCGATGATCAACGGCTACTGCTTCGGCGGCGGCCTCGAACTGGCGATGGCGTGCGACATCCGGATCGCATCGGAGCGGGCGACGCTGGGCCAGACGGAGATCAATATCGGGATCATCCCCGGCGGCGGCGCGAGCCAGCGACTGCCGCGCTTGGTGGGCCTCGGGAACGCGCTCAAGCTGACGCTCACGGGCGACCGGATCGACGCGGCCGAGGCGTTGCGCGTCGGCCTGGTGGACGAGGTCGTGCCGCATGCGCGACTCGAGGGCCGGACGTTCGAGGTGGCGGACCGCATCGCGTCGCGGAGCGCCCTTACCGTCCGGCTCGCGAAAGCGGCCGTGCGGTCGTCGGCGAGGCTCCCTCTGGACCAGGGCCTGCGGTACGAACAGAGCCTCTTCAGCCTCGCGATGGCGTCGGAAGACAAGGAGGAAGGCGTCCGCGCGTTCCTCGAAAAGCGGGAGCCCCGTTGGAAGGATCGCTGACCCGCGATTCTCAAACTTGATTGTTCGTTGTCAGCACCGATAACCACGTGAGAGGGGTCTTAACGGGAGGCCCGACTCGTTCGCCGGACATGTCTGTCTGGTCCGGCATCGCGGCTGCCGGGGTAGCCATCGTGCTCGCCTTCGTCGCCGTCGGCCAGCCGCTGTGGGAATGGCGATTGGAGAATCCGCAGCAGTCCGACGTCTGGGACTACGGTCCCTTCTCGGCGCACCACTTCGTCCAAAACCAGACGACGAAGCAGAGGGCCCCCGATCGGTTCTATAGCTATCCGGAGCTCGCGACCCTGACGTCCGGCGCCCAGAGGAACATGTCTCGGGTCTTCGAGGATTTCGGGCAGTTCTTCATCATCGGCTTGATTGGAGCGCTCGCCGGCCAGGTCCTCGCGGTCCTGACCTTCTGGAAAAAACTCCGAGGGATCTTCGCGGGCGTGGCATTCTTAGGCGGTTGCGCCTCCTTCCTGTACGCCGCCTTCGCGATCGTGTTCGCCATCCCGGACGCGGCGAACAGCGGCGACCTACCGAACACGGGGTTCGGCCGGGTCCAATTCTTCAGCTCAGGGAGCAATCCGACTGGAACTCTGGCCCTTTCTACGACGCCGGGGCTCGGGTGGGTCCTCGTCTTGGGAGCGGGCTTGGCGCTCGCATGGGCTTCCTCCGATCTCTGGCACCTCGTACCCTCGAAGAAGCTCATGCCGAAGCAGATGCAAGTGACCGTCAAGCGCGTCCCGTCCAGGGTCGCTCCGCCCGCACCTCCCGCTGCCCCTGCCCAGACGGCCCCGCCGGAGCCGATCATCGAGGAAGTCTTCGTCATCGGGGCGAACGGCCTCCTTGTCAAGCACATGTCGCGGAGCCTGATGAGTGACAAAGACCGCGATGTCGTGGGGAGCATGATCTCCGCGATCTCGTCGTTCGTCCGCGAGGCGTTCACGGAACGGGACGGGGAGGTGCACGAGGTCACCCTCGGCGACCATCGGTTCGTGATGTGCAACGAGAGCGGACTCGTCCTGGCGGTCCTCGTCAAGTCGGGTGACACGGAAGACATCGTTCACCGCCTTCGACATCTCCTCGCAATCCTCCGAGATCGGTACGGGGACCGCCTCGCAACGTGGCAAGGTGAAGCACTCGAAGGGATCGAGGATGAACTCGGGGTGCTCTGGGAGCCGTACCACCTGCCGCCGCCGCCCGCCGCCTGAAATCCTTTTCGGTCCCCTGAATCACGCGGGTCTGGGACAGATATTTATGCGGCGGAAGCGTCCCGTCCGCGGCCCGCACGGGAATCCGCGGGGCGGGCCCACTGTTCAGGCGGCCTTCGATGGAACGAGCAATCGTCCTGCTCTCCGGCGGCGTCGATTCCGCCGTCGCCTTGTGGTGGTCGCGGAAGCAGGGTCTCGACATCCACCCGCTCACGTTCGACTATTTCGGCCGGCCGAAGCGGGAACACGACGCGATCCGAGCGCTCACCTCACAGGTGGGCACCGCGCCGATCCGCCACGTGGACCTGCCGTTTCTCAAAGAGGTCGACGACCTTCGCAAGGAGGGATTCGAGAATCAGCTCCTCCTCAACTCCCCGGAAGGTTACATCCCGGGTCGGAACCTCATCTTCTACGGCCTCGCGGGCTACTATGCCGAGCTCGACGCGGCGCGCTACATCGTCGGCGGCCACAACGGACTCGACCCGGAATCGTTCCCGGACTCGAGCCCGAAGTTCTTCAATTTCCTGAACAGCGTCTTCCACCTCAGCCTTTGGTCGTACGACAAGTCGCCGGTGCAGATCCTCGTGCCGCTGAGCGGCAAGTCGAAAGAGGAAGTCGTCCGGTTGGGGCTCGAGCTGAACGTGCCGTTCGAGGACACATGGTCGTGCTACTGGGACCGCCCGCTCCATTGCGGCACGTGCGTTTCGTGCCGCGAGAGGAAGGAGGCATTCGACGCGGTCGGGGTCAAGGATCCCGTCGCGTACGAAGCGTGACGCATCCTTTGTCATCCCGCGCAAACCCTTAAAGAGCCCGATGGATACCCTCGGAGCCCGACATGTATACGACCACGGTCCGGTCGGTCGCCGCAATCCGTTTCTTGGAGGACGGCAGTCACAACGTGAAGATGAAACAGCTGATCGGTCACGAGGACGGAGCCCGAAAGACCTCGATGCACGAGTTCATCATCACGAAAGGCGGATTCTCGGCGATGCACCGCCACGAATGGGACCATCAGCTCGTCGTGACCGAGGGTCGCGGCGTCGCAATCTTGGACGGGAAGAAACTCGCGCTCCGCCCCGGCGTCGTCCTACTCGTCCAATCGAACGAAGAGCATCAGTTCCTCCAGCGCGGGGGGGAACCGCTGAAGTTCGTGACCGTCACGCCGATTTGAAGCGGCCGCGGGCCAAGGTTTATGGCGACCCGGTCCTTCGTCCGCCGAAATGAAGCTCGGGATCACGGAGTACATCGACTGCGCGCATCACCTCCCGGGCCACGAGCGGTGCGGGTCCCTCCACGGGCACACATACCAGATCGACGTCTTCATCGAGGGCGAACACAAAGGCGGGATGCTCCTCGACTTCGCGGACATCAAGAAAGCGCTCCGCGCCATCCTCGCCGACTACGACCACAAGGACTGGAACACGTTTCTCGAGTACCCGACGGTCGAGAACATTTGCGAGCTCATCGCGAAGCGACTCCAAGAGAAGATCAAGTTCCCGGCCCATGTGCGCGTGTGGGAAGGATACGGTAAGTGGGCCGAGATCTGAGCGCAGGCTCATATCCGCCGAGCGACTTGTGCGGCGTATGTCCGACCTCGTCGAGGCGATCGAGGCCGAGGCCCGCTCGGACTTCGCGAAGGCCCTCGGGCACTACGCTCGGCTCACGGAGTCCGGTTCCGCGCTCGATCGAGTCGGGATCTTCCAAGCGCTCGCCCGGTGTAACGAGAAGCTCGGCCGCCTGAAGGACGCCGGCACCTGGCGTCGGAGGGCCGGCCAAGGATACCTCGCCCTCATGGACGACGAAATGGCGCGGGACGAGCGGCAGTATCTCGCGCTGGTCGAGTACCGCAACGCGGTCCAAGACCTCCACGGGGATCCTTCGCTCTCATCGGTTGCGAAGGAGTATGCCGCGGTCCTCAAGGACAACTTCTCCGGCGGCGCGGAGGGCCTCACGCACGAAGGGCTCTTCGCGGGCGCGTTCTTCCGGACGCTCGGCGACCACCTGACCGCGGCGAAGTACTTCTTCGACACGGCGGAGGCGATGAGCGAGCAGGCGACGACGGGCGGTGATCCGCTCCTGCGGGAGGCGACGATCCTCGCGTACGAGCGCGCGATGGACTCCGCGACGAAGGCGGGCCGCGCCGACGTGGCCCGGGTGGCGCAGATGCGCGCGTACGACCTGAAGCAGGCGAAGTGAGGCGCCGCCATGTGCACCCTGATCGCCTTCTGGCGGTCCGTCCCTGGCTACGACCTTGTGATCGGAATGAACCGAGACGAATCGGCGATGCGACCCGCGGATCCCCCGTCCGTCTTCGACGGGACGCCCCTCATTGTGGCACCGCGAGATCGGCAAGCGGGCGGGACATGGCTCGGCGCGAGCGGGACGGGGCTCGTCGTGGCCTTGTCGAACCGCCGGGGCCGGACTTCGGCGACCGCGCGTTCCCGCGGTCAACTCGTCCTCGAGGCGCTGCGACAGCCGAGCGTCCCGGGCGTCGACGTATTCCTCCAGCGGGCGGTCCGCGAGCACGAATACAACTTCTGGAATCTCCTCGCGGCTTCTCGGAAAGACCTTCGGTTCTTCCGCTATGATGGGGAGTTCGCGACGAGCCGTGGCCACGAAGGGCTGAACGTCCTCACCAACGAAGGGGGCAACGTCGCGACGGATCCGAAAGTTCAGCTGGTCCAGGGTCTGCTCGCAAAAACGACGGCGCGGTCCATCGAGGACGTGATTCGAGCCCTCCAGAGCGCGTTGCGCACCCATGCGTCCGGCGCCGGCGCCGTCGGGCTGTGCGTCCATTTCCAAGGCGGAGGCACCGTGTCCTCGACGATTCTCGCGCTGAGCAACGCGGATCCTGGGGAGAACGTCCTTCTGTACGCAGACGGCTCCCCCTGCACGACACCGTACCGGGACTACCGCGACGTGATCCGGGCCCTCCTGAATCCCGATTGACGAAGGGACGGAATGCCCCCACTCCAGCATGACGACCGGTCGATCCTCGGTCGCGAGGAAACGTTGCGATCATGGCTCGTGAAAGGCCGAGATCCGATCATCCAAGAAATCGACGGGCTCGACATCGGTTGGGGCGGAGTCCAGCGATGGGCGACCGCGCGGATGGCCGACCTCGGCGACGGCCTCCATCTCGATTTCGCGTGCGGGGTAGGAAGCTTCCTTGCGCAACTGGGATGGCGTTTCCCCCAAACCAATCTCGTCGGACTGAACATCGACTTCTCCGGGCCCACGAACCGATTCGCGAGCTCCTTTCGCGGGCGGGAGTGAAATGCCGCCTCGTTCGGGCCCGCTCGCATGGTCGAAGCGCGCAAGATAGGTTGAATCGCGAACCGCCGCGGGCGGCTGCGAAAAGGCTTTCCCGCCAGCCCAGCTACCGCCGGAACATTGCCCGGGATCACGGACGTCCACGTCCACATCGAGCCCTACCGCTCCCTTAAGCCGGAGATCCTGGAAACCCTCTGGCGGACGATCCCCGCGAAGGACCAGGCCTCGCGGTTGGCGGACGATCCGCGGGCGTTCCTTGCCCACCTCGATTCGATCGGCGTCGAGCGGGCGTGCTTGATCAACTACGTCGCGCCGGAGGTCATGGGCTTCACCGAAGACGTGAACCGGTTCGTCTCCGAGTTCGCCCGAGAGGACCGGAAACGCCTGATTCCGTTTGGCTCCGTCCATCCGAAACGGACGAGGGATCCGAAGCGGGACGTCGAGCGCCTCGCGTCCAAGTGGGAGATGGGCGGGATGAAAATTCATCCGCCCCATCAGTTGTTCGCGGCGAATGCATATGCGGATGGCAAGCTGCCCGCCCTGCGCACGATTTACAAGACCGCCGAGCGACTCGGGATGCCCGTCACAATCCACACGGGGACCTCGGTCTTCCCCGGCGCGCGATCGAAGTACGGAGACCCGATCGCCCTGGATGACGTAGCCCAGGATTTCCCCGACCTCACGATCCTCATGGCCCATGGCGGTCGTCCCCTCTGGTGCGACACGGCCTTCTACCTCCTGCGCCGGCATCCGAACGTGTTCCTCGACACCTCGAGCATCCCGCCGAAGCGGCTCCTCGAATGGTTCCCGCGGCTCGAAGAAATCGCGGACAAAGTCGTGTTCGGATCCGACTGGCCCGGTCCCGGGGTGCCGGGAATCCGCGAGGAGATCGAGGGATTGCAGGCCCTGGCGTTGTCCGAGCGAACGAAGGAACAAATCCTCCGGACGAATGCACGCCGCTTGATGAAATGACGTTGGCAAAGCTTAATCTCGCGCCGAAGCGCATCCGCAGGTGAAAGGCATGATGACAACTCCGAAGACGACGAAGGAAGTTGTGACCATCGCGGGCGGCTGTTTCTGGTGCCTCCAACCCGTGTTCCAGGAGCTCCGCGGCGTTGAGAAGGTCGAAGTCGGGTATTCCGGCGGGAAGTTGGCGGACCCCTCGTACGAAGCCGTGTGCACGGACACGACGGGCCACGCGGAGGCCGTGCAAGTCACGTTCGATCCGACTGCCGTCCCGCTCGCGGACATCCTGCGAATCTTCTTCTCCGTCCACGATCCGACGACGCGGGACCGGCAAGGCGGGGACGTCGGGACGCAGTATCGGTCCGCGATCTTCTACCACTCTCCGGAACAAGAGAAGACGGCCAAGCAGATCATCGCGGAAATCGAAAAAGCCGGAATCTGGGGGCGACCGATCGTCACGGAACTCGCGCCGTTGACGGCGTTCTACCGCGCGGAGGAGTACCACCAAGATTACTTCCGCAAGAACCCGACCGCGGGCTACTGCCGCGTCGTCATCGCCCCGAAGGTCGCGAAGTTCCGCAAGCAGTTTTCCGCTCGCTTGAAGGCGACCGCGGTCTCACCCAAAGGCACTTAACGCGGCCTCGCCTCCGTCTCTCCATGGCGGAGAACCGGCTCGCAAAGGAGACCTCGACGTACCTCCGCGGCGCAGCCCAGCAGCCGGTCCAATGGTATCCGTGGGGCGAAGACGCGTTCCGCCGGGCGAAGGAACTCGATCGTCCGATCCTCCTGGACATCGGGGCAACGTGGTGCCACTGGTGCCATGTGATCGACCGGGAATCGTACGAGGACCCGGAGCTCGCGAAGGTCATCAACGAGCACTTCATCGCGATCAAGGTGGATCGAGACGAGCGCCCGGACATCGACGCGCGGTACCAGCAGGCCGTCGGCGCGATCGCGGGCCAGGGCGGGTGGCCCCTCACCGCGTTCCTGACGCCGGACGGCAAGGTGTTCTACGGCGGCACCTACTTCCCGCCGAAGGACGCGTACGGTCGGCCCAGCTTCCGCCGGGTCTTGCTCGCGATGGCGGACGCGTATCGCGGGAACAAGGCGGACACCCTGCGGGAGGCGGAGGCCCTCCACCAGGCGCTCGCGGAAGGCCGCACCTCCCTCGTCGAAGAAGGCCTCGTGAACGAGGCGATGCTGAAGGAAAGCCTCGACGCTCTCCGCGGCCAGTTCGACCCCGTGAACGGCGGTATCTCCGGCCCGCAGAAGTTCCCCCATGCGGGGACGATGGAGTGGGTCATGGCCCGCTACCACCGCACCCGCGAAGAAGGGCTCCACAAGATCTTCACGCGAACCCTGACCGCGATGGCGAACGGCGGGGTCTACGACCAGGTGGGCGGCGGCTTCCACCGCTACGCGACGGACCCGCAATGGATCGTGCCCCATTTCGAGAAGATGCTGTACGACAACGCGGGCCTCCTGGCGAATTACGTCCATGCATGGCAGCTCACCCGCGACGCGCGATACCGCGAGACGGCGGAAGGGCTCCTCGCCTGGGCCGACGAGGTCCTCTCGGACCGCAAACGCGGCGGCTACTATGCCAGCCAAGACGCGGACGTCGGCTTGGATGACGACGGCGATTACTTCACCTGGACGCGCGAGGAGTTGAACGCCGCGGTCGATGCGGACGAAGCGCGGGTCCTCGAGCTGCACTACGAGGTCGGGGACCGCGGCGAGATGCACCACAACCCGAAGAAGAACGTCCTCTACGTAGACCGAGAACCGGCGGCGATCGCGAAGGACCTCGGGATGCCGGAGGACCGCGTCCGAACCCTGATCCAAAGCGGCAGGAGGAAGCTGAAGGCGGCCCGCGAGAAGCGGCCGGCGCCCGCGGTGGACCCGACGATCTTCGCCTCGTGGAACGGGATGATGATCGCGGCGGTCCTCGACGCCGCCGTTGCGTTCGGCCGGGACGATGTGCGAGCATTCGCGCTAGAATCGCTCGACCGGATCATCGCGGAGATGTGGTCGAACGAGGATGGGATGTGGCACGCCTCCGCGCACGGCGTCCGCAAGGTCCGGGGCCTCCTGGAGGACCACGTGTACGTCATCGATGCGCTCCTCACCGCGTACGGCGCCACGGCCATTCCCGGGTACCTACGCACCGCGGAGGAAATCATGGAATTCACTTTGAAGCACTTCTGGGACCGTTCCGGCGGATTCGTCGACATCGCCGCGGACCTCCATGAGGGCGTCGGCCTCCCGGTCCGCGAGGTCCGTCGCCGCCCTGTTGAGGACTCCCCGTACGCGGGGGCGAACGCAGTGGCGGCCCTCTGCCTCCAGCGGCTCCACGCGCTCACCGGGAACGACACCTACCGGCTCCGCCACGACGAACTCATGGTGTCGTTCGCGGGGGAGGCAAGCCGGTACGGCCCTGTGTTCGCCGGCACGTACCATCTCGCCGCGGAACTGTGGATCCATCCCCCGCCGGAAGTCGTCGTGCTCGGGGGCCGCGATCATCCTCGAGCGGGCGCCTTGCGCCGGGCCGCCGTCGAAACGTTCGCTCCGGGAAAGACGGTCCTCGTCGTCGACAAGGCGGACGCGTACGTCCCCGCCCTCGTCGTGCCGATGCTCGCCACGAAAGAGGCGAGCGCAGGCCCAGTCGCGTTCGTGTGCCAGGGGAATGTCTGCTCGCCGCCCACATCGGATGCGACTCGAGTTGTGACGTTGCTCGAGACCGCCGGCAGAGTCTCGGCGGCACCGAGGGTGCAACCTTAAACAAGGTTAACTCGGAAGCGGCTCCTTGTCACGTGGTGCCATGGCTTTTGAACCCCTACGTCAGATTTATGTCCCCACCCCCGCAAGGCTCATGGACCGCCAAGTGTCTCCGTGGAGTCGAGGTTCGACAGCATCGTCTCCGACCGCCCGCAGGTTCTCGTGATCGGCTGCGGAGCGGTCGGTTCCGTCGTCGCGCATCACCTCGCCGCACACGAAGCGATTGGGGATGTTCTCCTCGCCGACGTCGACGGGGAGCTTGCGAAGCGGACGGCCGCTCATCTGCGAAGCCCCAAGGCGCGTGCGATGCAGATCGACGCGAGCGACGAGGACGCGCTGCGCCGGGCCATGCGCGGATGCGGGCTCGTCATCAACACGGCCCTGCCTCGGTTCAACCGGCTGATCCAATCCGCGGCGCTCGGAGAACATGCGAACTACCTCGATCCCGCGAACGACTCGGCCGATCCGTTCGTGGATTCGGACACCTGGAAGGCCGCCGGGTTGACGGCGCTGTGCGCGATGGGCGAGGATCCCGGGCTGAGCAACGTCTTTGCGCGATACGCGGCCGACGGGATGGACCGCGTAGAGTCGATCAAGGTGCGCGACGGCGACACGGCATCGAGTCCGGACTATCCTTTCATCGCGCTCTTCAGTCCCGAGACGTTCGTCGAGGAGACCCTCGCCCCCTCCCGGATCTGGCGGGATGGCAAGTACGAGTCCGTCCCGCCGTTCGGCGAGTTCGAGACGTACGAATTCCCGGCGCCCATCGGCCCCCTCCCCGTGTATTCCGTGGACCACGAGGAGGTCGACACGCTCCCGCGGTTCATCGGGAAGGGCGTGCGGTACGTGGACTTCAAGCTCGCACTCGACCCGGCGACCGTGCAGACGTTGAAACTGTTCCGAGATCTGCATCTCCTGGAGCCGGGAGCTGCGGGAGGGCCGAGTCCGCGGAGGGCCTTGTTCGCCGCGCTCCCGAAACCCGCGGACCTGGCCGGCCGCGTCGACGGATACGCCGCGATCCTCGTCGAGGTCGCCGGAGAGCGGGACGGCCAACACGTTGTCCACACGGTCTCCTCCGTGCTCGGCCATCGCGAGGCGTCGGAGAAATTCGGTGCGACCGCGACGGCGTACCTCACCGGGACCGGCGTGGCGGTCGGCGCGATCCTCCTGGCGAACGGCGCAATCAAGGGGAAGGGAAAGGTCTCACCAGAGACCCTTGACCCGATGCCGTTCTTTCCATTGCTCCGGAACTTCGGGATCGACGTGCGGGAGCAGGTCCGCTGGGAGCGGTCCGTGGCCTAGCGAGCGTGCTTGCGGAGCGCGCCTTCCATGACGTCGAGCGCCTTGTCCAACAGAGGCTCCTCGATCGTGAGCGGGGGCTGGATCCGCAACACGTTCATCTCATAGTCGTACAGAGGAATCACGCCGCCGCGGACACAGTCGAAGAAGACGTCGCGGGCCGTGTCGTTGTCGCGCGTCTTGGCGTCCTTGTCCTTGACGATCTCCACGCCGATCGCGAGCCCGAGGCCCCGCGTCTCGCCGACGATCGAGAGGTCTTCCCACTCCTTCACGCGCCTGAGGGCCTTGCCGCCGATCCGTCCGGCGCGTTCGGGGATCCGATCCCGCCGCATGATGTCGATCGTGACGGATGCGGCCACGCACGCGGCCGGGTGACCGCCAAACGTCGTCCCGGCGATCACGTCGTGGGTCCCCATCGCCCGGTCGTCCCCGAGGACCGCGCCGAGGGGCATCATCCCGCCCCCGAGCGCCTTCCCGATCGACACAAGATCTGGAGCGACGCCGAAGTGCTCGATCCCCCACATCGTCCCGGTGCGCCCCAAGCCGGACTCGACCTCGTCGGCGATCAGGAACCACCCGTGTTCATCGGCGAGCTTCCGGAGGCCGCGCACGAAATTCGCCGGAGGGATCCAGACGCCGGCCTCGAGGGCCACCGGCTCGAAGATCGCGCCCGCGATGCGGTCCGGGTACGCGACGTACCGGAGGATCTGATCCTCGAGGAACCCGAGGCACCATTCGCCGAACTCGTCGTCGGTCATGCCCTTCGGCTTGCGGTACGTCATCGGATACGGCGCATGCACGGCGCCTCCCGAGAACGCTTCCCAGTTCCGCCGCATCCGGGAGGCCAAGGTGCCGAAGGCGGTCGCCCCGATGCTCAGGCCGTGGTACTGGCCCATGAAGCTCAGGATCAGGGGACGTCCGCTCGCCTCAATCGCATGCTTCACGGCCCCTTCCGCGGCTCCCGTGCCGGAGAGCTCCAAGAACACGCGGCTGAGGTTCTTCGACGGCCGAATCTCGAGGAGCTTCTCCGCGAGGTCGATCATCGGAAGGTGCGGATTCATGAAGAGGATCAGGAAGCCGTACCGCTCGAGCGCGTCGACGGTCGCCTTCAGGACCTCCGGGTGGACGTTCCCGAGGTTGTTCGTCGCCCACTGACTCGTGAGGTCGATGTACTCCTTGCCTTCGACGTCGTAGAGGAGGGAGCCTTTCGCCGAGGCGACGACGATGTCCGCGAGTTTCGTCTCGTCGGACCAGAAGTACTTCGGATAGAGCTCCGTGTACCGCTTCCAATAGTATTCCGCGGCGCCCTTCGTCCCGATGGGAGGCCTCCCGCCTTTCTTGGCCATCCCTGCCCGGAACGCGCCTCCCATCATTGACCCTTTGGGCGGGTCCTTAAGAGACCCCCACGGGGAAGGGAGGAGAGCTACAGCTCCAGGGCCGCCTCGAGGAGTTTGCGAAACGCCGGGGCAATCGGTTTCGATTTCTTCGTTTCGTAGTCGTACGAGACCAAGACGCTCTTCGCGCGGGCGAGGATCCGGGCGCTGCGTTTCTCTTGGACCTCGTAGCTCAAGGTGAACGACGACGTACCAATCTTCGAGGGCCACACGGCCACTTGGATCTGGTCGCCCCACACGGCCTGGGATTCGAAGTCGATCTCCACGTGGGCCAGGATGAAGTCGATCTCGTCGAGCGTCCG
>VBME01000085.1 GCA_005878995.1 Methanobacteriota archaeon
AACAAGAACGATCCGTTCAAGTGCGTGACGAAGGTCGAGGACGGCGTCAGGAACCCGAAGACCTGCGGGATCGCCTCGACGAAGATCATGACGATCACGAGGAATTTCTGCGTGCCCTGGTAGACGCTCTTGTCCTCGTCGTCTTGAAGGTCGAGATTGATGATCTTCGCGCCCGCGAAGAGCTGCATGATGATCGAGGCGGTGACGATCGGACCGATTCCGAGATGCATGAGGGAGCCCTGGGCCCCCGCGAGGATCGCGCGCAAGCTCGAGAAAAAGTCGATGACGTTCCCCTGGTCCAGGCCGTAAATGAAAATGTTCGTCATGGCGAAATACAGGATCAGGATCGCGAGGACCCAGAACATCTTTGTCCGGAAGTGGACGTGACCCTCCGGCCGGATGACCGCAGGCAGGCGATCCGTCAGCGGTTTCAGCGCGTACAGTCGGCTCTTCTTCTTCTCTTCGAGGGGCATCGGACTACTTCCCGGCGTCCCCTGGGAGGACGACCTCGCCGCCAGCGCCGGAGACCTTCGCGACGGCCGCCGAAGAGGCCTTCGCGACGGTGATCCGCATTGCCCTCGTTACGCGACCAGACCCTAATAGCTTGTCGATTCCCGCGGCCGTCAGGTCGACGTTGATTCGAGAATCGTCCTTCTTCGCGTGCCCCGCGACCTCGAACTCTTCAAGCCGACGCGCGAGGTCTTCGAGGTCGATCGACTTCGTCTCATGCGGCTGAAAGTGCCGGGTGAAGCCGTGTCGGCCGAAGTGGTCCGGCTCGTACTTGATCATCCACTTGAACTTGTGTTTGTGGAGCCCGGCCATCCCGGTGCCGCCGCGACCGCCCGCGCCCCGGCCGTGTTTCTTGCCGCGTCCATGGGTGCGGCTCCCCCGCAACTTCCGGGTCCTAGAGACCATCCGTCGCCTCCTCGATGAGCATCCGCTGCAGGAGTTCGTTGATCGTCTTCCCGCGGTAGCCGAGGTCGCCGCCGTCGTGGTATCCGCGCTTGATGCCGCGGTACCCTTTGCGAGGCGGCGGCAGGCGGACCACGGGCCGCAGCTCCCGGACGTCTTGCAAGGTCGCCTCGCCTTTCGCGATCGCCTGGCTCAGGTCCCAGATCGACTTGTACTTGCTGTGTCCCTTCACGAACGCATCGTCGATCGGCTTGTCGCCGACTTGGCGCCCCCGACGGAGGAGGAGCTTCGCGAGGACCTCCGGGTCGACCTCGCCCCATGTGACGTAATCCTTGACGAGATGCAACATGCCGCGGAACGTGGCGTCCTCCGGGACGATGGAGCAGTGGTTCTGCCGCGTCAGATGGAGCATGCGCAGGGTGTCTTTCACTTGATGCCGAAGGTCGCCTTTCCCCCGAAGGCGAAGGACCGCAAACGTCATTCTTCTGGAGCCTCCCCTTCCCCCGTCCCCTCCGTCGGCTCTTCGGTGAGGGTCTCGCCCTCGACCGCGATCTCCTCGGGTAGTTCCGTCACGGGCTCCGGCGTCGGTGGGGCCTCAATCTTGCGGACAAAAACCTGCTCGGCGCCCGCCTTGATCTTGAGGCGCTCCGTCTGCTCCGTCCGCACCTTGACTTGCACCGTCTTCCGCAGCGCTTCGAACGTCGCGAGCGCGTAATTCACCGTCGTCTTCGTGTGGCCCTTCGTAAATCCCCACGCGTCGGTGATCCCGGCGAGACGTAGCACGCTCTTCGCGACGTCGCCCACCGCCAGGCCGACGCCTTGCGGCGCGGGCTTCAGGACGACCTCGACCGATCCGCTCCGGCCGGTGACCTTGAACGGCAGCGAGTGGGCGCGCATGCAACCGCACTCCCAGGAGCCGCAGCCCCGTTTGATTTCGATCATGTTGAGCTTCGCGTTGTCGATCGCCCGCCGGATCGACGGTCCGACCTCGCGCCCTCGGGCCCGCCCGAGCCCCGCGAATCCGTCCTTGTTCCCGACGATGCAGGTGATGACGAAGTTCACCCGACGCCCGGAGTCGGTCATCCGCTGGACCATGTTGACATCGAGCACCTCGTCCTCGGTCTCCGGGAGCAGGATATCGACAATCTCGGGCTCGCGGACCGGCAGGCCGGTGCGAATCGCGTCGCCGAGCGTCGTCACCTGCCCCGCGAGAACCAGCCGTCCGAGTTTCGTCTTCGGAATCCACTCGCTCAGATTCCTCTCCGGTCGCGCGGCGCGGGCGTCCCGTCTTTGGCGACGTCCGCCTCGTCGCTGGGGCATCAGGGCGCCTCCAACTTCGTCTTCACGGCGTCAAACTGACTCGCGAGGCCCTCGCCGATGTGAGCCCCGCGGATGCGATCCTTCGATGGTAACACCTCAGGACTGTGCGGCACGCTCACGCCGGAGTCCAGCAGGCCTTGGAGCGCGGCGAACAGACGGCCGCCTTTGGAAGGCCGCTGAGTTCCCAGATCGAGGATCCCATCCGTGACGCCCTTCGCCGCGGCCCGCTTGCCTGCGAGGTAGCCGGTCAGGTACGCGGCGGGGAGATTCCCGGTGCCCGCGGCCCATCCGCGGTCCTTCAGCTCAAGCGACTGCGCCGAGGCGAGGACTTGGTCGCCCGTCGCCTCCGCCCGAACGAATTGGACGATCGTCTGGCGGAGCGTCTTGCGGACCACGATGCGCGCCTTCCCGCTTCGGAGGAGTTTCGATCGCGTCCGATAGTCCGTGCGGCCTTCCCGGCGACGCCGGAACGGCGTCCGATAGTGGGGACCTTGGGTCACTTCGCCGCCTCCCGAACCGCGCCCGCGGCGCGCAGCTGTTGGTCCAAGTGTGCTTTGGATTTGAACATCCCGCCTTTTGCCTGAGCGTAGAACCGCCGGTACGTGTGAACGTCGATGCGGCCTTGGTCTCGGAGCTCCCGCAGATGGCGGCGCATCCCGCGGATCACGCTGATCCAGCGCCTCTTCTGCGGCGTTCGCGCGTTCAGCGCGCCTTCGCGGCTCCCGTGGCCGCGCCGACGACCTTTCGCTTTCTGCGCCGCGCGATATCGAGCCCGACCCCGGGAGACGCCCCGCACGGGGCGCTTCTGGATGATGTTCCGACGGATCAGATTCCGAATCCCGTCGCGCGTGATGGCGTCGAGGATGTCGTCCTGAGCCTTGGGGTCCGTTGTGATCCACACGCGGTTCACCCCGATGCCCAGGATTGACGCGGCGAGACGCCGCTGGTAGTCGAACCTCATTCTGTCACCATCCGGTTGAGTACGCGCAGGCCTTTGTCGTCACACGCCTTCTCAATCAGCTCCCGCTTGCGGGTGCCGACCCCGTGGGCGATCCGGACCGCCTGCGTCGCGGCGTCGAGTCCTTTCAGCTGCCCCTCGTTGTGGACGAGGACCTCCCGAAAGCCGCTCGGGTGTAACCCGCGAACGGCCCGCGGTCCCCGGTACCCGATCGAAGGGAGATTCCACCGATAGCCGAAGTGGCGCCGCAGCTTCGATTGGCCGCCTTGCGGCTTTCGCCAAGCATCGTCGAACTTGCTGTAGCGGAACCACTCCTGGCGGCGGAACCTCGGACGCTGGGCGTTCTTCGCGGATCGGAATGCGAGGAGTTTCTTCAAGCGGGGCTCGAGTTTCGGCTTCGCTCGCGGCTCGTGGACTTCTGCCTCGGCCTCTTCCTCCTCTTCCTTCTTTTCCCGTTTCGCCTTCTCTTTTTTCTCCTTCTTGGCCGGCTTGGGTTTTTCCTTGGGCTTCTCCGCCGGTTTTTTCTCGGCCTTGGGCGCCGGTTTCTCTTCCTCTTTTGCGACCGCCTTCGCCGCCTCTTTCTCGACGTACCCGCGAAGACGTTTGCGAAGGTCGTCGACTTTGCCTTCTTGGCTCAGCCCGTATCGTTCGGCCCAGCCGATCAGCTCGGCCTTCTTCGCGGTGCGGATCTCGGCCGCGGTCGGTAGTGCTTGCTTGGGCTCGGGCGGCGTCTCGGGGACAGCGGTCTTTTTCGCCTTCTTAGCGACTTTGGTTTCCGTTTTCGACTCCGTCTCCTCAGCCATTCAACGCCTCCCCGGCCTTCTTCGTGATGTAGATGCCGTCCTGGAAAATCCGCGAGTCAAATCCTCGAATCCGAGTCGCCTGCTCGATGTTCGCGGCTGTCTGACCGACCGCTTCGACATCGGGGCCCGTCAGGACGACCGCGTCACCTTGAACCTCGACTTTCGTTTCGCCGATGATCCTCGTCTTCCGCGGGAACTTTTCCCCGAGGAAGTTTTCAATGATGAACTCGGAGCCCTTCACGATCGCCTTGAGCGGAAAGTGGCTGTATACGATTTTCATTTCGTAGGTGAAGCCGTCCGTCACACCGACAATCATGTTCCGGAGGTGGGCCGCGAACGTGCCGACCAGGGCGGCCTCGCGCCGGTGCGGAAATTCGCTCCGGACCGCCGCCTGCTTCCCCCTGACCGTGATCTCCACGCGCGGGTGCGACAGCTTCCGGCGCAATGTGTGGCCGTGGCCGGCGACAACGACCGAGTCCCCGTCGACCCCAACTTCGATCCCGTCTGGGATGTCGACCAACTCTTCTAGCAATCCGGAGACGGGCATCGGACACCTCAGTACACGTAGGCAATGAGCTTCCCGCCCACGCCGATCTGTTTCGCCTGCGTCTGGGAAATCACGCCTTCCGTCGTCGTCAGGATGAGCACGCCGAAGTCCTGGGCCGGCAGGTAACGGGCTTCCCACTTCTCGAGTTCCGTCCGCCGCACCGCGAACCGCGGCTTGATCACCCCGCAGTTGTTGATGCTCCCGACGAGCGCCACGCGGTACAGGTTCCCGCGGCCGTCCTCGATCAGTTCGAACGAGCGGATGTACTCGCTCTCCTGCATGACTTTCAGCACCCGGCCGATGAGCTTCGACGCGGGCCGGATCATGCACTCCGCTTTTCCAGCGGCCTCGGCGTTGCGCATCGTCACCATGGCGTCGTTGAGCGCATCTTGGAGCATCGGATCCCTCAGCTGTATTTCCGGAAGCCGAGCTCGTACGCGATCTCCCGGAAGCACTGGCGGCACAGGTGGAGCCCGTACCGCCGCACAATGCCCCGCTTGCGACCGCACCGCAGGCAACCCTTCGTCCGCCCGAAGTCTTTCGTTCGCCTCACTCGACCACCTCGACCTTGAAGTGATCCGTGATGAACTGGATGCCCTCGGTCCGCGTCACGCGGTGTCGCCGCGGAATCGGACGGGGATGGATCGCGCGACGGGCGACGCGCCACCCGGGTCGCTGGAGGCTCACGCTCACATCCATCCCGAACACGCCGATCTCCGGATCGTACTTCATTCCCTGGAAGTCCGTGTAGTCCTGGATGCCGAACGAGAAGTTCCCGGCCGGGTCGAAGCTATACCCCGGGAGCCGGTTGTTCCGGATCGAGAGCGCCTCTTTCAGGAACTCCTCCGCGGGCGTTCCGCGGAGGGTGACGCGGGTCCCGATCGGCATGTTCCTGCGGACACCCCAGTCGCGGATGGCGCGGTGACTCAAGGTCTGGACCGACTTCTGCTTCGTCACGAGCTCGAGGACCTTCTGCGCCTTGACGAGCTTCTCGCCGGCCTCGCCCACGCCGACGTTGACCACGACTTTCTCGATCCGGATGTCCCGCATGCCCGCCATGGTCCCACCTAGATCGCCGGCGCCTCCGGCATTCGGATCGACGGGGCCTCCTTGCCGACGACGAAGACCTTGCCCACGTCGGTCGAGAAGCCTTCCGTGAACGTGACCGTGTTCGCCCGCGGGTTCCGCGTCCGCTGGACCTCGAGCACATGGGCGATCTCCCCGACGTGCTGACCGCCGGTGACGAGAACGGGTGCACCCTTGCCCAGCTCGTAAGCCTCCACGATCTTCTGGTCCGGGAGCTGGACTTTCAGCGTCGCGCCGGTCTTGTATGCATCGCTCGGCAAGAGCACGTTCCGGCCATCGTGGAGGTTCAGCTGCGTCTTGCCGCCCCGGACCGTCGTCTTGTCCTCGATCCGGCAGAGCTTCCACGTCGCGTCGCTGCTTTCGATCGGGACGAGGGCCATTCGTCCGCGGGTGTTCACGAGCATGCGGAAATTGGCCTTTGTCTCCTGCAAGGAGAGCACATCCATGAGTCCGACCGGGAATTTCGGGTCGGTCACGATCCGGCCATCGACCCGCACCCCGCGATCGTTCAGGATGTGCCTCGCCTCCCGCGCCGAGGCGCAGACCTTCAACATGTCCCGCAAGATGAGGCCCATCGGGACGCTGGCGTCCATCGGATGGGGCCCCGCGGACGGCCTCAGGACCCAAAAGTCCGTCTTCCGGGCGAGCGTCCAGCTGCGCGGCGCCGGCAGGCGCTTCAGGTGCTTCTTCACGCGCCCGCCTCCTCGAACTTCCGCCGCCGCCATGGGTCCGTGTCGTCCATCCGGATGATCATCAAGTTCGACGCGTGGAGGGGCCGTCCGACTTTTTTCTCGTCGACCTTCTCGATCGTGATCCCTTCGATGACGACCGTGCCGTGCACCCGGTCGACGGAGACGACCTTGCCTTCACGTCCGCGGAAGCCCCCGCGCATGATTCGGACCGTGTCTCCCTTACGGACCGGGAGGGCGCGCGGCAGGCGACCTTTCGCCTTGTCGTGCAGGGCCGGCGCGAGGTGGGAGGACGCGAGCAACCGTTTCGCATGGAGCGGGGCGTTCGCCGCCCGTTTTCGCTGCGTCCGGGGTTTGGAGCTCGTCATCGGGAACCTCACACGATCATGCTCGCGGTCGCCGCGACCCGCGGCCATCGTTCTGCGGCCTCGCGGGCCACGGGACCTTTGATGTCGGATCCCTTGACCTCGCCTTCCGGCGTCACGATCACGCAGGCGTTGTCCTCGAACTGGACCATCGTCCCCTCGGGCCGCCGGAACGGACGCCGCTGGCGCACGACCACGGCGTTCATCACCTGCTTCCGCGTCTCCGGCGTCCCTTTCTTGACCGAGACCACGAGGAGGTCCGCGATCCCCGCGGAGGAGAGGCGGTTCCGGACGCCCCGGTACTTCATGACCTCAATGATCTCCACGATCTTCGCGCCCGTGTTGTCGATGCACTCGAGGCGAGCGCCTTTCGGGAGGCCGCGCGTCTGGCGACCCGGGAGGCCCTTCACCCGGCGACCCCCTGGTTGTGGATCGCGACGAAGTGCACGGTCTTCCCGAGCGGACGGCACTCCATCGCCAAGACCCGATTCCCGACCTGGAGGCCGAGGCACGGCGGCGCGTGGACGTTCACCCGGCGTGTCCGCTTCTCGTACCGCTGGTACTTCCGGATGAATCGTAAGTGCTCCCGTTCGATGACGACCGTGTTTTGCATCCGGGTCGAGACGACGACGCCTTCCAGGGTCTGGCCCCGGACCGGCAGCCGTCCATGGAACGGGCACTTCGCATCCGTACAGGTTTTCTCGGGGACAGGGACATCGATGCCGACGTCGCGCACTCCCGGCTGTCGAGGCTTCGGCCCCGCGGTGGGAGCCGCAACGGCTGGCTTCTTCTGCGCTTTCTTTCCTGCCGTGTCCATCACCGAGCTTTCTTCACGCGGTCTTCCGGTCGGTAGCGGATCTCGTCGCCATCGATCTCGAAGCCGCCCGGAACCGCGAACCGGAACCGGCTTCCGTGCTTCGGGATGCGCTTCTCTTCTCCTCGAACGTCCACGATCAGCATGTTCCGCGTCTCGTCAACGACCCGGCCTTCGAGATGCGCCTGGCTCGGGTCGCTCGCGCCGATCACTTCGACGCGCAAGCCGATCAGCTCGTGCTTCCGGAGATTCACGGTCCATCCCTCGAAGCCGCGTGAGTGCGCGTCCACATCAGCTCTTCTCTCCCGCGGGAACCGGCTTCTTACCGGCGGCGGGGACCTGCCCGCGACCGAGTAATTCTTCCTCCCGCATGATCGTGAGAATCCGGGCGATGTTCTTCCGGAGGGCCCGGATCTTTCCCGGATTTGGCGGGGCTCCGCCCATCGCTGCCACTCCGCGCTCGTGCATGAGCTCGTCCCGAAGCTCCAAGAGCTTCTTGGCGATCGCCTCGGCGTCCATTCCTCGGATCTCTTTTGTCCGTAGCAGCGGCATTAGGCCTCGTCGCCTCCTCCCGCGTCGATCGTCGCGTCGACCCCGAGCTCTTTCACTTCCTTCGCGACCTTTTTGAGGCGCTTCGCCGCAACCTTGCCCTTCTTCACTTTCTTCGTGGTGGTGTCGGATTCCTCAAGGACCGCGAGGGCATCAACGTCCTCGGCCGATTCGCCCTCCAACACGGGGGGCGCTTCCAACGGGACTCCCGCCAATGCCTCAACGGTTTGCGGCACCACGACGGGTGCCGCCTGCGCGGCCGCCGCGGCGGCCAAGTATTCCGCCGAGGGCTGTTTGATCTCGACTTCGTCCGGCAGCTTCGCCCGTGGATCCATGATCTCGACGGTGACGCCGATGATCCCCGGCTTGAGCTTGGCGGCGGCGAACCCACGGTCCATCCACAGATTGCGCGGCTCGCCGCAGTACTTGATGTGGCCCGCCTTGAATTTCTCCGTGCGGTGCCGCTGCCCGGTGAGCTTTCCGGCGATCACGACGAGGCAACCTTTCGCGCCGGCCTCCATGATCCGGCGGACCGTCGAGTGGCCGGCGCGGCGGAAATGCCAGCCGCGCTCGAGGGCGTTCGCGAGTTTTTCCGCCATAATCTGCGCATTGAGCGCCGGACTCCCGACCTCTTGGACTTCAATCTGCGGGTTGTCGAATTTGAACTGGCGCTCGACCGCCTCGGTGAGGCTCTTGATCGCCCCGCCCTTCCTGCCAATCACGAGCCCTGGTCGTTCGGCGAGAAGCGTGACCCGGGTGCCCATCGGCGTGCGCTGGATGTCGAGGCCCCCGAAGCCCGCGCGGCGGGTCTCGCTCATCAAGTATTCTTTGAGCAAGACGCGTCGAACGTTCTCGACGATGATCCGTTTGTCCTTCCGCTCGATCTTCGATTCCCGCGCCATCTCAGACGACCTCCTCGAGCACGATTTCCAGGTTCACGGTATCCGAATTCCACGGACTGCTCCGGCCGTACGCTCGAGGCCGGAAGGCTTTCGTCGTCGGCCCCTTGTGCGCGTTGATTACTTTCAGGACCATCGAATCGGGATCCTCTTTTCCCGTGAACTCCGCGTTCGCGACGGCGCTCTCGAGGATCTTGAGGAACCCCTTCGCCGCTTTGACGGGATACCGGGCGGGCCCCGTCCCGGATTTGTGGGCCACCCATCGATTGTATTTCCTCATCGGCACGGGCTGTTTCAGGGCAATCACGGCCTCCAAGTATTCGCGCGCTTGGTCAACGGTCTTCCCCCGCAGCTGTCGCGCCAGCTCGACGGACTTCTTCCACGCGAGCGGGAGGTCTCGGCCATAGGCTCGAGCCATCGTCTCGATCTTGTATTCGATCGTGTACCCGCGTTTCGTCATCGCCCTCACTTCAGCGGCATGAATTTCGACGAGCGCGTCGCGCCGACACCGGGACCGCTGTGGACCACGGCCTTCCGCGTCATCGCGAACTCGCCGATGTAGTGCCCGATCATCTCGGCCTTGATCTCGACCGTGACGAACTCCTTCCCGTTGTGGACCGCGACCTTCTTGCCGATGAAGTCCGGCAAGATCGGGACGTCGCGGCAGTGGGTGCGGACGGCCTCGTCGGTCCCGTTCGCGCGGAGTTTCTCCACGAACGTGAGGCGCTCTTCGTCCAAGCCTCGAATGAACGAGCGGCGTGGCCGTGCCGGGAGCAGTTCGATGATCTCCTCGAGGGTCATCGCCTTCATCTCGTCGAGCGTGTACCCACGATAGGTGAACTCCTTCTTGCGCCGCGTCTCGACAAGGCCTGCGCGCTTCCGCAGCTTCCGTCGGGCGGCTTTCGCCAGACCACCCATTTTCTTCGCCATGTCACGTCCTCCGTCGCTTCGCCTTCAGCCGTTTCGGCTGCGGGGACATCCGGCCGACCTTGCGGCCAGGAGGCACATCGTAGCCCACCGTCGACGGTTTCCCAACGTGCTGATGGGAGCCGCCGCCATGGGGATGATCCACAGGGTTCATCGCGACGCCGCGGACCTTGAACATCGCCTTGCTGAAGGAGCGGAACGAGAACCACTTCTTGCCCGCTTTCGTGAACGGCTTGTCGCCCCGGCCCGCGCCCGCGACCGCGCCAATCATCGCGCGGCAATCCGGGTGGAAGCTATGGAACTGGCCCGACGGAAGCTGAACGACCGTTCGGTCGCCGTGGCTCACCACGACGGCTTGGGTCCCTGCGGCACGGACGAATCGGCCACCGTCCCCGGGCCTCGCCTCGATGTTGTAGACGAGCGTGCCTTCCGGGATGTCGCGGAGCGGCAATGTGTTCCCGCGATCAATGTTCGCCGAGCCGTGCGTCACACGCTGGCCGACCGCGAGTCCATCGCACGCGATCATGAGAATCTCCTGGCCGTCGAAGCGAACTCGCGCGAGGGGCGCGGTATGGCCGGGAGCCTGGAAGATGTCCGTCACAATCCCGTCCCCGCGGCGCGCGGGAAGCGTCACGGGGCCCGGATGACGATGGCTCGGAGATCGATACGTTGGCGACGTACCGCGCCCCCGACGTTGGCCCCGGAGATTCTTCCCCATCAGAACACCCCGATCCGCATGCCGACCTCTTCCGCGGAGAACCCCGGTTTCAGCTTGACGATCGCGTGCTTCCCGTCGCGACGGACGAACGTGTTGACCTTGGCGACTTTCACCTGGAAGAGCTCCTCAAACGCCTTCTTCACCTGGTCTCGCGATGCCTCCCGCCGGACGATGAACTCGAGGCGGTTGCCGTCCTTCAGGTTCTGCGCCGGCGTCCCTTGCATCATGTTCAGCGTCTTTTCGGTGACGTACGGATGGAGGAGAATCTCGTGGGGTTTCATGCGGGCCAACTCCGGAGGACCTCGAGCGCTCCTTCGCTGAACACGGTGAGGCGGCCGGGATCCCCACCCGGCGCAAGGATCTCGGCGTTCAGCGCCGCGGGGCTCACGACCTCCACGCCGGGGAGATTGCCAAGGAGGCGCCGGACCTTATCCGGGCCCTTCACGACGATCAACAGGCTCCGCGGCTGGCGGTAGCGCCGTCCGCGCATCTTGCCTCGGCCCGCGCGAATGTGTCGACCGTCCTTCGACCGTTGCACATCGGCGGAGAGGCCGAGATGTTTCAGAATCTTGAGGCCCTCCCGGACCATGCCGCTCTCCGGCTCGAGTGCCTCGAGCTCATCCTCCACGACAATCGGGAGACTGAGGTCCGCATCGAATCGGTGTCCGCGGGAGGCGACCATCGCGGCGTCCTTCAACGCGGCAATGGCCGCGTTCCGCGCGAGGCGTCGTTCGTGTTCGTTCACCTTCTTCGTCCAGACCTTGTCGGGACGGGGGGGGTGTGCGCGTCGGCCGCCGACCGTCCCGGGCGCCTGCGCGCCGATCATCGTGCCGCGGATGCGCGGCACCCGAGACACGCCGTGCCCCTTCCCAGACCATCGGACCGAGTGTCGCATTCCCGACTGAGGTCCGGGACCGTAGGGCTGTCGTCGGTTCGCCTGAAACGCGGTAACCGCGCGTCGAATGAGGTCGACTCGAATGTCCGACCGAAACACGCCCGGAAGCTCGACGGTCTTCACGACGTCGCCGTCAAGCGAGTAGACATGGACGTTACCCGCTGCAAGGCGGGGCGGTTCCTCGCCCTTCTCCTTCGCCTTCGGCGCCTTTACCGCTGTTGGCGCCTTCGCGGGCTTCTGGGCGCGTCCTCGGCGTTTCGGCGCCCGCTTGGACTCCGCGGATCTGGTCGGCGTCGCGTCGTTCTCCTCGGGATCCGCCGTCGCCATCACACCCCTTGCTTCGATTGGCGGGAGACGTACGTGAGGTCGGGAGACTTCTCGAGCTTGACGTATCCACCGCGCGCCGCGTCGCGAAACCGAATCAGGCGTTTCGTTGGCCCCGGAATCGAGCCGTGGAGGAGCACGTACGGATTTCGGATATTTCCATAGTGAAGGAACCCTCCGTCCGGGGTGACGTCGTCGCCCTTTTCGCCGATCTTGAGGATGCGCTTGTTGTACTCCGTGCGCTGATGGTAGCCGAACTGTCCGCCTTGCGGGACGGTCGGCCGCACGTACCCGGGTTGGAAGTTCCCCAGCGTCCCGATGTTCCGTCGGTGTTTCGAGTTCTTGTGGCTCAGGAGCCGCGTCCCCCACCGCGTGTGGTGCCCCTGCCATCCTTTGCCTTTCGTGATCGCCGCGACGTCCACCATCGATCCTTCGCGGCAGAATTCCGTGACGGGGATCTCCTTGCCGAGCAGTCCCCTTGCGTACTTGATCCGTTCCTCGATCGACCCGCCACCGACTCGATTCTCCATGAGGTCCGGCTTCTTCTTCGGGACGCCGGTCACGAGGGAAGGCTGTGTGTAGGTAATCACGCGGACCTCGTCAATCTGCGCGGCATCC
>VBME01000086.1 GCA_005878995.1 Methanobacteriota archaeon
AAACCGTGAGAACGACACTCCTTCAGCATCCGTCCCCTCCCAGGTGGTTTGGTATTCGTCGACGGCTTATCAAGTTTCGTCCTCCCGGTCCAACGGGAGGTCCGCCTCCCGGACCACGCGGAGTCCGAGAGATTCGAGACGTTCCTCGAAGGCCCGGGCCTGCGGCTTCGACAGGCTCTTGCGGTGCACGTACGCGACCGTGGCGCCGCTGGTGCGATCGACCGCTTGATTGATGACCTCCGCAGGTGTCCCTTCGAGCGCGTACGCCGCGAGGAGATGGCCGAACGCGATGCGGCGTTGCAGCGCGAGGTCCGTATGCCGTGGGACGTAGTGGCCTCCGCCGAGTCCGATTGCGACCGGGGCGTCGACCGGCCGCAGCCCCAGCAAGGTGCGCGCAACCGCCCGAGACGCCCGCTGGTCCTTCCATTCCGTCTCCGTGCTTCCTTGCTCGATGTAGAACGTCGGCGCCGTCAGATAGGGGCCGTGGTGCGTCGCTTCGAAGGTGACCTCGTAGGCGAGCCCCGTCGCCTCTCGCCGCAGGCCCCGAAGGGCCGCGGTCATCCACTGCGGCGCGGACGGCACAAGGGTCTCCGGCTGACCGCCGAACTCTGCGGCTCGCGGGTTTCCGATCGGATGGACCGTGAGGCTCGGCCGCCGGCTCTCGGAGCGGTGTTTCGACAGGTACACGACGAGATCCGCGCGGTCTCCGAACGACGCCTGGAGGTCGCGATCGAGGTGATCCCGGAAGAGATGGAGTTCCGGGATCGTGACGAGGACCATGTCCCGGAGCCGCCACGAGGGGGCGCCCCCGAACGCCTCTTCGCGGTCCCAGGACGCGAGCTCCAACAGCGCCTCGCGTTGATTCCGGCTCGCTTCATCCTCCTCGGACGCCACGAAAAACCGCACGTCGGCGGCAAAGAAGTCCCCGGCCATGGTCTTTCTCCTGTGGGCGCCTGCGCACAAACTTTATGTGTGTTCCTCCGGTACGCGGGCCGGAAGCGATGGTCACCGTCACGTTCGTCTCGTCCGTTCAGGGATACCAGGAGGGTCGTGTCGGGGAGATCGTGAAGCGACTCCGGGGGGACCACCCGGAGTGGAAGGTCGATGCCCTCCCGCCGGAGACGAGCAAACCTCTCCTCGCCAAGTACAAGCTGCAGTTCGGCCCCGCGATCCTCGTGAACGATCGAATCGAGTTCGTCGGCATCCCCCGGTACCGGATGCTCGTCGAGCGCATCGCGATGGTCGCCGCAGGCAAGATATCGCCTCGCACGGCCGCGCCAGCCGCGTCCCCCACGCCCCCGCCCGCCGCGGCGCCGAAACCGGCACCGCCTGCGAGTCCCGCTCCGCCGCCAACGTGAATCGGACCGACACAACCGATTGCTAGGACCTCAAATCGCTATTCCAAGCTTTCTTTCCACTGGAGGATTGGGCGTTCGCGAAAACTATATGAAATCTCAGACCCATTAATTCCTCGGGGTTGTACCGAGGAGACCGCGCGCCTCCGGGCGACGGTCGATCAGGAAGGAATGAGGATTCCCCCATGAGCGTCGAGGATGAGTTCGAAGAGACACGTCGTGCGATTCATCGCATGCTGAAGGACGCCTTCGAGGGGAAACTCGGCGTGTTCCGGGAGCCGTTCATCTACGGCTTCACGACCCGGTCCCGGGAATCGAGGCAGGAGATGCCGCGACCGGCCCTCGAGGGGGAAGAGATCCGGACGCGGGATCCGATCGTCGATGTGATCCTGACGGATTCCGCGATCTTCCTGACCGCGGAGATGGCCGGCGTCCCCCGGGAAGGCATTCGCGTGCGTCTCGAGGAGGGAAAGCTCCTGCTCCAAGGGGAAGGCGACCGGCCGTACTTCTCGAAAGTCGATCTCCCCCCGGACGCGGACCGCGACACGCTGAAGTACACGTATGCCAATGGCGTCCTCGACGTGGTGATCGCCCGGAAGCGGATGGCGAGCTGAATCCGTCCGGCTCTGGGCGGGCCGCGGGGGTGCGAGGATTCCGGCCTCGGACAAGATCGGTCGAAAGTTGAAGCGCCTTCGGCAGATTGAGGCCGGCTATCGCTCGCAGATCCGGCGGGCGCAGCAAGCCTTGAAGGATACGACGGTCGACCGCGTGAAGGCGGAGCGAAAGTTCGAGAAGATCCGCTCGAAGATCGAAGGGAAGATCGAGAAAGTCCAGCCGAAGATTCGCGAGCTCACGAACCTGAAAGCCGAGCACAGGTCCTGAGCGCCGCGAAGGCTATGACTCCGCCCGTCCTTTGCCGGCCGTGGCCGGCATCGAGGCGGACCGCAGCGCGATTTTGGAGGAGGCAGCCCAGCAGATCCGCACGTGCACGCGATGCCGCCTCCACGAAGGCAGGGTCCATGCGGTCCCCGGCGAAGGCCCCCTCGACGCGGACGTGTTCCTGATCGGGGAGGCGCCGGGCCGGGATGAAGATGCCTCCGGGAGGCCCTTCGTCGGCGCGGCTGGAAAGATCCTGAACAAGGCGCTCGCCGCAGCGCGACTCCCGCGGGATTCCGTCTTTGTCACGAACGTCGTCAAATGCCGCCCTCCCGCGAACCGAGGCCCCCGCGCGGACGAACTGGAGTCGTGTCGCCCCTATCTTGCGACGCAAATCGCCGTCGTCCGTCCGAAAGTCCTCGTTACGCTCGGGTCGACCGCCTTGAGGGGCCTTCTCGGCAAAGGGCCCGAGCTGAAAGACATCCGCGGACGGGCCGCCGTCTTCGAGGGAATCCCGGTCGTCCCGACGTATCATCCGGCCGCGATTCTTTACAATCGTCGGCTCGAGGCGTCGCTCCGCGCGGACTTGCGCAAGGCGGCGCGAATGGCCCGCTCGAAGCGCCTGCGAATTCGGAGCGGTCCCCCCCGCGAGACGAAGCCCACCCGACCGACCGCTTCGAGCGGCGCGGCGATCGTGGGGCCGGATGGCCGAATCCTGCTCCTGAAGCGGGCGGACGAAGAGATTTGGTGCCTCCCGAAGGGCACCGTGGAACCGGGAGAAACCCTCGAGGAAACGGCGATTCGGGAGGTCCAGGAGGAGACCGGCCTGCGGGTCAAGCTCCTTCGACCCCTGCACGAAGTCCGGTACTCGTTCTACTGGCCTCCCGCCGCCGTCAACTACGACAAGACGGTCACGTACTTCCTGGCCGAACCGATCGGAGGGTGGATCGCTCCGGAACCCGGGTTCGACGAGGCCCGCTGGGTGACGCGTCCCGAAGCCCTGCGACTCCTCCACTGGAAGAACGACAAGGACGTGGTCGCCCGCGCTTTCGAGGCCGTTCGAGCCCCGCGGTCCTAGCGCCAGAATGCCCGCATTTTCTCCAGTGGCCATGTGTTCAGGACATCGTCCGGCGTCAGCCAGGCGCGCCGGGCCGTTCCGACGCCGAACCGCATCCAGGCCAGGTTTCCGCTCGCATGGCTGTCCGTGTCAACCGAGATCGTGCAGCCCGCGTTCTTCGCGGCCCGCGCCTGGGCCGCGCTCAAATCCATCCGCCTCGGATCCGCATCGACTTCGATCGCGGTGCCGGCTTTCGCGCATGCCTTGAAGACGTCGTCGAGGTCCAGTTGGATCGATCCGCGCCAGCCGATCTGCCGGGTCGTGGGGTGGCCGAGCACGTCGACGTGGGGGTTCTGGACCGCGGCGACGACACGTGCGGTCTGCTCCTTTTGCGGGAGCGTGAATCGCGAATGGACGGACGCGATGACGTAGTCGAGTTCCTTGAGCACCTCGTCCGGATAGTCCATCTCGCCCGCCTCGAGGATGTCGCACTCCGTCCCGAGGAGGACGGTGAAGCCCTTCAGGTTTCGGTTCAGCTCGCGGACGCGGTCCCGGCGCTCGAGGGCGTGTTCCGCCGTCAGCCCGCGCGCGACGGTCGCGGAAAGGGAGTGGTCCGAGATCCCCACGAACGCGTAGCCGCGTCGCCGGGCAGCCTCGACCATCGCCTCGAGCGGTTCCGTGCCGTCCGTGGCGTTCGTGTGGACATGCAAGTCCCCGCGGATGTCCGCGAGCTCGACGAGCGTCGGAAGGCGGCCCGTTGCCGCGAGATCCACTTCGCCCTGGTCCTCCCGCATCTCCGGCGGGATCCAGGCGAGATCGAGGGCCGAGTACATGCTCTCCTCCGTGTCCCCGGCGATCCGCTTTTCGTCGCGGAACATCCCGTATTCGTTCATCTTCAGGCCCCGTCGTTCCGCCATCGTACGGAGGCGGATGTTGTGGTCCTTCGAACCCGTGAAGTACTGCAATCCGGCGCCCCAGGCGTCGGGATCGAGGATGCGCAAGTCGACCTGGATCGTGCGGGGCGACCCTTCGTAGTCGTGGTACTCGACCCGGGCGACGACCTTCGTCTCGCCGGAGGCGAGGACTTCCACGACGCCGGGGAGACGTTCGAACGCGGTGCCCGCCGCCGCGCGGTCCTTTGCGACGGCCAGAATGTCGATGTCGCCGACGGTCTCCCGCATCCGCCGAAACGACCCGGCCGCGTCGATGCGGTCCACCGTCTTGCTCGCCTGCATCCGTTCGACGATGCCATCGACGATCCGGGCCGCATCGACCAAGAACGTTCGGGCCTCGCCCTCCTTGACGGCCGCGATCGCCCGCAACAGGTTCTCTTCCGTTTTCTCGCCGAACCCCTTGACCCGGCTCAAGAGGTGTTTTTCGGCCGCCGACTTGAGCGTGTCGAGGTCCGTGATGCCGAGCTGCTGCCACAGGACCTTCACCTTCTTCGGACCGAGGCCCCGGACCTTCAGCAGATCCAACACGCCCGGCGGGAACTTCGCACGCAGTTCGTCGTGGTACGCGATCCGACCCGTCGTCACGTACTCCGTGATCTTCTCGGCGAGGGCGGGCCCGATCCCCGGCACCTGGTTGAGTCGGCCCTGGCGGACGAGGCCCTCCACATCCTCCGTGAGGTCTTCGAGCTGGCGAGCCGCACGCTGGTACGAAAGGACCCGGAAGGTGTCTTCGCCCAGGATGTCAAGCATCGCCGCGATCTCGCCGAATCGCGCGGCGATTTCCTCGTTTTTCATGCCCGGTCGCGATGCCCGGTGGCCGGCTTTATAGTTTCGAGCGGTCTTGGCCGAAGCCGTGATTTGGACGGGCACCTGCGGTTTCGGTCGCCGCCAGGAGGAGGTCGTCCGCCAGCTCACGGCGGTCGAGATTCAAGAGACGTTCTACCGCCCCGTGTCCGTCGAACGGGCGAAGAAGTGGCGGGCCCTTGCGCCGCCGGAGTTCCGGTTCTGCGTGAAAGCCTCCCAGTTCATCACGCACGAGGCCACGTCCCCGACGTACCGCCGCTCCGGTCGTGTCGTGACCGATCCCGAGAAGTCCGGATACGGAGGGTTCAAGGACACGCCCGAGGTCCGCGAAGGCTGGGACGCCACCCGAGCCGTGGCCGAGTCCATGGGCGCCCGCGTGATCGTCTTTCAGACGCCCGCCTCGTTCGGGCCGACCGAGGCGAACCGCACAGCGGTCTACCGCTTCTTCGAGTCGATCCGGACCGAGGCGGTGAAGGCGATTGAGTTGCGCGGTCCCTGGGCGACCCACATCGTCGAGCGGATCTGTGAAGACCTCGGGCTCATCCACGCGGTCGACCCGTTCGACAAGGAGCCGGCAACGTACGGACTCGCCTACCTCCGGCTCCACGGGAGCCCGCCCGGGAAGACGATGTACCGATACACGTACACGGACGCCGACCTCGGACGGCTGCGGGAGATCTGCACGGAGTACGACGACGCCTACGTCATGTTCAACAACGAGACGATGCACCGGGACGCGATCCGCTTCGAGAAAAGTCTACCGGGGGCGTGAGCCGTTCAACGCGAAGGCTCCGAGCTTGGGTGACGAGGCCAGCCGCTTTCGGTCGCACCCTGCGGAGCGAGACCGGTTCACAAATGACAACGCGACGGAAACTTATGTATAGACGGGCCCTCTGTTTCGAGCCGGTTCCGTGACGCCCCCGGTCGGTCGCATCCCGCGCGAGATCGTCGAGTTCTTCAACGCCTCCGGAGGGCACTCCCTCATCGTCAAAGGCCCCGCGGGCACAGGGAAGACGACGTTCGCCCTGCAGCTCACGGAGGAACTCGGCGAGGTGGCCGCCTCCCATTACCTGAGCTCCCGTGTCTCCGACGAATCGCTGTACCGCCAGTTCACGTGGCTCAAGGATCGGATCAAGCCCTCGGGCCTTCAGACGGGTTCGAAATCGGAGCGGGCGACGAAAGTCGCGCGGTTCGCGCTCGACCAACTCGAAGGGAAGCTCGAGGAGGGGAAGGAAGGCGAGGATGAGGAATCCGAGCCGATCGGGAGTGGCGAGGTGAAAGGCAATTTCCTCGAGGTCACCCTCGGCTTCGATTTGCCGGAGCTCGAGGCCGCCTACGACTTCGTGGACGACCGGGCTCCCAAGCGGTCCCTCGTGCTCATCGATTCGATCGATGCCCTCGCGGAGCACTACGGCATCCCCGCGGCGCGGCTCATCACGGTCCTCCAGAAAGATCTCGTCGAAGGGAGCAGCCAGAACGTATTGTACGTCCTCGAGAGCAGCGGGGAGACCCGCCTCGACTACCTCGGGGACGGGGTCGTGAGCCTCGCCGCGACGGAGTACCAGGGCCGCCGCCTTCGCGTCCTCACGATCGAGAAGCTGCGCGGACAACAGGTCCAGCAACACCGGTACCTGTTCACGCTGGACGGCGGCCGTCTCACCGCCTTCGACATCCACGAGGAAGTTCGACCCGTGAAGCCGCAGCCCTGGAAGCCCCTCAAGGACCTCTCGAAAGACGCGGTGAGTTTCGGGCTCGAGCCCCTCGACCGACTGACGGGCGGCCTCTACCGCGGTCGCGTCGTCGCCTTCGAAATCTCGAACGCGGTCCCCTCCGATTACGTCGACTGGCTTCGGACCGCGATCATCTGCAACTTCGTCGCCCTGGGACGCGGGGTCGCGCACGTGCCGCCGCGGAAAGGGAGCGCGGACTTCCTCCGGGAGCTCATCAGTCCCCACCTCCCTTCGGGGGCGTTCGAGAACCAGGTCCGCGTGTTCGAGTCGGCGACGTTGGGCTCCGCCGACGTCTCGAGGACGGTCCTCCACATGGAAGGGACGAACGTCGACTCCGACCTGAAGTGGACGAACGTGGAATTCCAACTCCCGAAGTCGGAGCGGCCGTTCCTGGCTTTCATGGCCTTCGACACCCTCGAGTCCGTGTACGAGGAGAAAGTCCTGGAGGCGATGTCCGGCGTCTTCTCGACGGTCCGCCGAGCGAAAGACGTATTCGTCGGGGTCGTCACCCCGCAGAGCGCCTCCGCCGCGAAACTCGAGAACCTCGCACGCATCGTGTTGCATTTGGACGTCATCAACGGCTCCGTGGTCCTGTACGGCGCGAAGCCGTACACCGAGCTGTTCAACCTATCCTGGGACTGGTCCGCCGGAGTGCCCAAGGCCGAACTGCGGCCGATTGTGTGACTCGGATTTCGGTGGGCGGTCGGGTTCGGGATCGCGCCTCAACAAGTATCAAATTCGAGAACCGGGTAGATAGAGCGATTAGTATCCACAGCGGAATCGAGACCAATGCGAGAAAAGGACGTCTCGCGCTTGCTCACGGACGAGTACGCAGAGCGCATTCTCGTTGCGACTCAGAGGATTCCGCGGTCCGTGCAAGAGATTAGCGACAAGTACGACATTCCGATCGCGGCGTGTTATCGGAAGATTCATGAGCTTGAGGAGGCCGGTTTTCTGAACGTCGCGGAGATCGTCACGACTCCGAAAGGAAAGACGATGAAGCTCTACCGGTCCCTCCTGAAGTCCGCGATGCTCGTGTACCAGGAAGGCATCTTCAAGGTCAAGTTCGAATTCGACGGGGATCGGGAGATCAGCGACAAGTGGATCGAGCTGAACGCCTCGATCGACTCGTGAGCGCGCGTGCGCGCGTTTTCCGCGCGCGATGATTATTATGCCCCGAAACGGCTTTTGTCTCTGATAATCAAGCGCGATACCTTAAATATCCTGGAAAAACATCGACCCGGCCGAACCGTGGCGGGGTAGGCACTTTGGAGGGAAACACCAACCCGGAAAACGGCGGATTTCAGGGCACGTCCAAGTTGCTTTCGCCCCTCGAGGCCTCCCAACTCCTGACCGACGAATACAGCGCGAAAATCCTTTTGGCCACATACAAGCGAAAGATCAGTGCCCAGGAAATCAGCCAGAGATACGGCATTCCCATCGCCGCCTGCTATCGCAAGATACGGATTTTGGAGGAAGTCGGACTCATCGAATGCGTCGAGCGCATCCTGACGCAGAAAGGAAAGCGGAAGAACCTCTATACATCGTGCCTCCGCAACGCATACATCTTCTTCGAGAACGGCAAGCTCCGCGCCCGGTTCCAGTTGGCGACGGGGCAAGTGAAGGACTTCGGCGGCGATTGGAACGGCCTCGACCTGATGAAGCAGTAGGACCGGTCCCCTTCCCAATTGGTCCCATCCCTCCCTTTTCTGTCCGGCCCGCGCACCGGCGACGCCGCAAGAACATTATCATGTATCGCACCCGAGAACCACGGCGTCGCGTTTCATAGTCTTGGGACGTCCTCCCTATTTCGGGAGACCGTGCGGATCCAGTTCCACAAGATTCTCTCGGAAGGCCGCAGCGTCCGGTATGACCCCGACTCCGACCCGGATGATGGCGTCCTCCATCTCAGCGTGATTGTGACCGAGGACGAGATGCGCCGCGGCCGATCCAAGCGCTCTTCTTGATTCGTGTCGTCCGCCCCTTAGCAATTTAAGAGCCGACGCTCGTTTCCTTCCTCGATGGCGGGCACCGAGGCGATTTTCTTCCAGCTGACGATCCTCCTCGTCCTTGCGACGCTGAGTCACTTCACCATCAAGCGATTCCATCAGCCCACGATTGTGGGTGAGATCGCGCTCGGCATTCTCCTGGGACCGAGCATCCTTGGGTTCTACTTCGGGGTGGTCTTGTTTGACACCACGCTCGTCACGACCTTTGCGAGCCTCGGGGCGATCTTCCTCCTGTTCCTGATCGGACTCGAGAGCGATTTTCGGTTGATCTACACGCGGAAGAACGTGCTCGTGGCGTCCGGCGGCGTCGTGCTCCCGCTCGTGGTCGGCTTCGTCGCCGCATACTTCCTCGTCCCAGCCGTCGACGGGGTGGGCGACAATGGCACGCAATTCACGATGGCCCTCTTCGTCGGGGCGACGCTCACGGCCACGAGTACCGCGATTGCGGCGTCGGTCCTGCTCGATCTCGGGCTCATGCGAGAACCCGTCGCCCAGACGATCATGGGGGCCGCGGTGGTCGACGACATCCTCAGTCTCATCGTCCTGTCAATCGTCATCGGCACGACCCACGGCCAGATCAATCCGGTCTCGATCGCCGTGCTCCTGGGGACTGCGCTCGCCTTCCTTGCAGTCGGTATGGCGGTCGGCCTCTACTTCTTCCGTAAGGTCATCGTCCGGATCCAGGTCGAGGGAATGAGACTCGGCCTCAAGCACGGGGGTTTCATCATCGCGATGGCGGTCACGTTCTTGTACGCATTCGTCGCGGAAGTGATTGGGCTGTCTGCGGTCGTCGGCGCGTTCCTGGCGGGGAGTTTGTTTTCGACGACGCCGCTCCGGGACGACTTCACGGAGGGCGCCGGTTACCTCGGAGCCGTCTTCACGCCGATTTTCTTCATCTCCCTCGGGCTCCAGGCGAACTTGCCGCTGGCCGGCGGGAGCTCCGCTTTGCTCATCTTCGGCGGGGTCTTGACCGTGGCCGCGATTCTGACCAAGGTCGTGGGATGCGGCATCCCCGCCCGCCTGCTGCGGATGACCCGGCACGAATCGGAATCGGTCGGCTGGGGGATGACGCCGCGCGGCGAAGTGGGGCTGATTGTCGCGCTCTCCGCGTTGACCGCCGGAGTCATCCAGGAGTCTCTCTTCTCCATCATCGTTGTCGTGATGATTTTCGTATCGATCCTCCCGGCGCCCCTCTTCAAGCGGTCACTCGCCGCCGTCGACGCGGACCGTCGGCGGGCGAAGGAGGCCTCGTCCGCCGCTCCGCCCTAGGCCCACTCGACGAGCTTGCCTTGAACGACCTGAACTTTCAGGAGCGTCTTGATTCGGACGCCGAGTTCCTTTTCGATGCGCGCTTTCTCCCGGGTCTTTTCGAAGACGATCAGGACGTCCGCGATTTCCGCGCCTAGCCCACGGAGCGCCTTCCCGATCGCGAGGAGCGTGCCGCCCGTCGAGATCACATCGTCGACGAAGACGACGCGGTCGCCCGGTGCGATGCCGTTGATGAACATGTCCCCCTTCGAGTACCCGGTCGTCTGCTTCAGGGAGACCTCTCCCGGGAGGCCGTACCGGCGCTTCCGGATGAAGACGTACGGCTTACGGACCCGCATCGACAGGCCAGCGGCGAGTGGGAATCCCATCGACTCCGCGGTCACGATCTTGTCGCAGCGGCGCCAGTCGCCGATTCGCGCCAATTCCGACAGGACTTCGTCGAGGACCTCAG
>VBME01000208.1 GCA_005878995.1 Methanobacteriota archaeon
GCCTACGCGCATCGCGCGCGGGAGAAGGCCGAGGAGACGCTCGAGTACGTGTACGGCCTGTTCCCGCGCCTCCGGGAACGGGCTCGCGTCAAGACGATCCGCCTCAGCGGCGGCGAACAGCAGATGGTCGGAATCGGCCGCGCCCTCATGGCCAAGCCGTTGCTCCTCGTCCTCGACGAACCGAGCCTCGGCCTCGCGCCGAAGACCGTATCGGAGATTTTCGAGAAAGTCCGAGGGCTGCGGGAGGAAGGGATGACCCTCCTCCTCGTCGAGCAGAACGCGTACGAGGCGCTCAAGATCGCGGACTTCGGGTACGTCGTCCAAAACGGACATGTCGTCCGATCCGGCACGCCGGAGACGCTCCTCGATCTCGAGGCCCTCCGACGGGACTACTTCGCCATCGATTCGGAATCGAGCGCATCCGATCGTATGAAAAATGGCAACTCAGTACTGCGATAACTTCATAGTCTCCGACTGCATATCCTCGGGTGGTGTCTCCGTGAAAGTGGGCTGCGGTTTCGTCGAGAAAGAAATTCGCGGGAACCGGTACCTGTACTTCTGGTGCTTCCAAGGCCGCGGCGCGGGCGTGAAGAAGATCGAGCGGTACATGGGGCCCGCCTCGGATTCGGAGGCCCGCCGCCGGACCCTCGGCGAGATTGAGGCGTACGCGGCCCGGGCGACGTCCGAACTGCAAGAGCGGATCTCACTGTGGCGTCGCGAACTTTCCAGACCATGACGCCCTCCAGCCGCCTGAGGTTCGGGCCCGGGAGGGCTTCCATCGTCAGATAGACATCATCGCAGTACTGCGATAACAACTCCGGTTCGCCGTTCGACCGGCCGCCCAGAAACGTTTATGGGGGTTCATCTTCTACGCCGCGTCTCCGATGTTCGAACGGCCCCGCGGGACCAACGACTGGGGTCCCGAGGACATGGCGAAGCGCCGCTTCGTCGAGTCGCGGTTCGTCCAGCTCGCCGAATCGTTCGGCTTCCGCGAAGTCGCCACCCCGACGTTCGAGAGCCTCGACCTGTTCACCGCGAAATCTGGCCCCGCGATCGTCCGCGAGTTGTACGCGTTCAAGGACCAGGGTGGAAGGGACCTCGCCCTCCGACCCGAGTTCACGGCCTCGATCCTCCGGTTCTACGTCTCGGATCTCCGAAGCCGGCCGAAGCCCGTGAAGGTCTACGCTTCGGGCAACGTGTTCCGCTACGAGGAGCCGCAGAAAGGCCGCTACCGCGAGTTCTCCCAGGTCAACGCGGAGATCATCGGCGGCGCGGCCCTGCCTTCGGACGCGGAGGTCCTCGCCCTCGGGATCGGGACGATGCGGGCGATCGGGCTCAAGCAGGTGAAGGCGCGGATCGGGAACATCGGGATCCTCCGGGGCTTCCTTCCGTTCGCCCCCGCGGATCAGGCGGTCGTCTTACACTCCCTCGACAAGAGGAACTTCGCGATGTTGGACGCGGAGCTCGCGCGGTTGGGTCGGCCGGATTTGTCGGCGCCGCTGCGGCAACTCATCGGGCTGTCCGGTGATGCCTCCGTCCTCGACAAAGCCGCGAAAATCCTCGGGGGCGCGGGGAGCGCGGGATTCGAGCACCTCCGGAAAATCGCCGATCTCCTCGATGCCTACGGCGTTTCTCGCAAGGACTACGAGTTCGACATGGGCGTCGTCCGCGGGCTCGACTACTACACCGGCATGGTCTTCGAGATCGACTCGCCGAATCTCGGCGCGGAGAAGCAAGTCGGCGGCGGAGGCGCCTACAACCTGGCCGAGGTCTTCGGCGGAGAATCCATCGCGCAGACCGGGTTCGCGCTCGGCCTCGATCGGCTCGCGATGGCGGCGGAAGCGGAGAAGACGATTGAGCCGCCGCGGTCCCTCGACGCGTACGTCGTGCCGATCGGAGACACCGCACAGATGAAAGCGATCGAGATCCTCACGACGCTGCGGGCGGCGGGCCTCGGCGCGGACATCGACCTCGTCGGCCGCGGTCCCTCGAAGAACCTCGACTACGCGAACGCGATTGGAGCCCGCACTGCAATCCTCCTGGGCGAGCGCGAGCTGAAGGCGGGCAAGGCCACGGTCCGCGACATGAAGAGCGGCGCGCAAACCGAGGTCGCCCTCGCGGATCTCGTCGACGCGGTCCGCGGCATCGACCTTACCCGAGCGCCCGGATCCGCGCGGCCCAAGCGGCGAGCTGCGGGAACTCGTCGGGCACGGCCTCGCCGGCGGTGAGCAGCGGCGACATCGATCCGTAGATCCCGAAGTCGGCGAGGCTCGGTTGCCCCAAGATCCACTCGCGGCCCTCGAGGGTCGCCTCGACCATGGCGAGGTGTTTGTTCATGTCCTGTCGGAACTCCTCGCGGCGCATCTCGAGGACGTGCCACGGCCCCCGGGCGCGGGTCTGCATCTCTTCGAAGACCCATCGCTCGCGGTCGTCGTGGAGGACGGGCGGGACCTTCGTGACGACATACCGCCACACGCGTTCCTCGAGGACTTGGTGGCCCCAATGTTCGAGCAGGATCGCGAGGCCTTTCTGACCCCACGGGTAGAGCGTCGGCTTCGGTTGCGCCGCCTCGAGGAAGTCGGGGATGTCCTGCCACGCGACGATTTTGCCGTCCCACACCAGAGTGGGCACGTAGTCCTGGCCTGTCGCCTTGATCAATTCCTGCTTGTCGTGGTACGGGACGGGACGCGTGTCGAACGCCACCCCTTTGAAGGCGAGCATGCGGTCCGCGGCGATGCAGTAGTGGCTGATGTCCATCGAGTACAGGAGGGGACGGGATGCCATGCCCGTCCGAACGCGCGGGCCGACTTGAGCCTATGGCCCTGCTTCCCGGTCAACTCGAGTTGACTCAAGGCGGCTTGACCAAAGCGTCTTGATGTCCCTTCGGGTTCGATGGCCGAGGGGTTCGTGGTGGCCGCGTTCCTGATCGTTCTCGTCCCAGCGATGGTCGTCATGCTGGCCCTCCCGATCGGGCTGCGGTGGCGGGCACCGGATCCCCTGGTCCGCGCCGTCTACCTGTTCCACCGGAGCGGCGAGCCCGTGGCGATGGTCGCGTCCGACCGGCTCCCACCGTTCGCGGCGGAGGACCTCGAGCCGATCGTCGGCTCGGTCCGAGATTTCGTCGAGGCAGGTTTCCCGGCTCGCCAAGGCTCCGACGTCACGAGCGTGCGATTCGATGAGGAGTCGCTGGTCGGGGTCCGCGGCGTTGACGTCAACGTGTGTGCGATCCTCCGCGGTCGGAGCACAATGGAGGTCCGCCGGGATCTGATTCAATTCATCCGCGCCTTCGAGGGTCGTAACGAAGGGCGGCTAGGCACGTGGCAGGACGCGTGTCGCTTCGCGGGAGAGGCGACGGATGCGTTGTCTCCGCTCCTTGCCGCGGCCTGAACGAGACACGGATTACATTCGATTGACGGGGAGGAGTGAAATGTTCGTCGAGCACAAGGTGGCAGGCACCGACCCAGGCGAGGAACGAGTCGGTTTCGTCAACGTCAAAGGGCGATTGTGGCTCGTCGTCGACCGATGTGGCTGCGGGGCGGCCGATTGCCTCGCGACCCAGCTCTATGCCGGCATGGCGAGCATCGGTCCGTCCATCACACGGAGACCGCGAGCCGGAACCTCCTCGTCGACCCCGTGAGCCCTGACGATTCCCGAGCCGCCGTCACAAGGAACGAGGGCCTTTCTGGTCTCTCACTTGCCTTGCGCGCGGAACGCCATGACGGCCAGTCCGTTCAGCACGATGCCGAACGCGATGATCGCCAGGAACGCGTTCCCGATGGCCGTCCAATCGAACCCCGTGAGGATCAGCGCACGAGCGGCGTCGGCCATGTAGCTGACCGGGTTGACCGTCGAGAAGGTCTGGACCCACGAGGGCAGGAGCGCCTTCGGGAGCAGCGCCGTGCTCAGGAACAGGAGCGGGAACGTGAGGGAGAAGCTCACCATCATCGTCGTCTCCGTGTTCTTCGTCCGCAGGGCGACCGTGTTCGACAGGCCCGAGAAGGCGACGCCGAACGCCGCCGCGAGGAGCATGATCAGCACGGCGCCCACGGCCCCCGTGGCGAACGGGATGCGCAAGCCGAAGAGCGTCAGGATCGCCGCGATGCCGAGGATGATCCCCGTCTGGGCCGCCATCCGCAGGCCGTCCGCGAGGAGCTTCCCCGCCAAGACGCTGCTTCGGCGGATCGGCGCGACGAAGAACTTGTCCATGAATCCGGACTCCAGGTCCGCGACCATCCCGAAGCCCGACTGGGACGCGCTCTGGATGGCGGTCATGACCGTGATGCCTGGGAGGAGCACTGCGACGTAATCATATGGTAAAGACGGGCCCGCCTGGGAGAACACCTTGCTGAAGGCCTGGCTGAACATGACGAGCCAGATCAGCGGCATGAACAAGCTGAAGAACAAGAGAACCGGAGTCCTCGTGAGCTTCACCAGGCTGCGCCACGTGACGAGCCCAATCTCGGTGAAGACCCCGCCGCTCGATTCCGCATCTCGTGTCCGCGTGATGACCCGCTGCGCGTGTCCAACATCTGTGACCATGCTATCGCCTCCGCCTTCCGAATGAACGCGACATCGGTTTCACTTCCTCGACGCGCATCTGCCGCCCCGTGTGCTGCAGGAAGACCTCGTCGAGCGTGGGATGCGCGAGCGCGACCTGATGGACGGGGACCTTCTCCGCGTCGAGTCGCCGCAGGACCTCGAGCAGCGTCCCGCCGCCGTCGGCCGTGTAGGCGGCCACGCCCTCGTCGAAGATCGTTGCGCGGCTCACCCCGGGGATGGTCCGCGCGATCTCGAGGGCCCGGCTCCGACTTTGCTCGAACGCCTCGTCGCGGGCGATCCGGACCGTGATGATGTCCGCGCCGATCGCGGCTTTCAACTGCGCGGGACTTCCCTCGGCGACGATCTTGCCTAGGTCGATGATCGCGATGCGCTGGCAGAGCTGGTCGGCCTCCTCCATGTACTGGGTCGTGAGGAAGATCGTCATGTTCTCCTCCCGGTGAAGCCGGCGCAGATACTCCCACACCGCGACGCGCGTCTGCGGGTCGAGGCCGGTCGTGGGCTCGTCCAGGAACAAGATCCGGGGGTGATGCACGAGCCCCGCGCCCAAGTCGAGCCTCCGCCGCATCCCGCCCGAGTACGTGTACGCCCGACGGTCCGCGGCATCCTTCAACTGCAAGACCTCGAGGAGCTCCTCGACGCGCTCATCGACGAGCGAGTTGGGCATGTGATAGAGCCGGCCGATGAGCCAGAGATTTTCACGTCCCGTGAGTTCTCCGTCGACGCCGATCGATTGTCCCGTGTAGCCGATGATGCGGCGGATCTCCGCCCCGTCCTTCTCGACGTCGAGGCCCGCTACGCTGACTGAACCGCTCGTCTTCGCGAGCAGGGTCGTGATGATCCGGATGACCGTCGTCTTGCCCGCCCCGTTGGGCCCGAGGAAACCGAAGAACTCGCCCTCGCCGACGGAGAAGCTGACGTCGTTGACGGCCTTGATCTCTTCTTGGCCCCGTCCCCCATACACCTTCACGAGGTGACGGACGTCGATGACGGAATCCTTCGATGAACGCGGTGGAGCGGCTTTCCTCTTGCCGTCAGGCCGAGACGTGGCGGCGTCCGACATGGCGTTTCCCCAAGAGGCTGTCGGCTAAATAGCTTGGCGTCGAGACACGCGTGAAAACGTCCGCGACCGACAGGATTTCTCAATCAGTTCGTCACGAGCCGCCTCCGAGCGACATCGGGACAGAGGCCGCACCGCCATCACGGTTAAACGCGAGCAGGGGCCGTCTAGGGCGGCGGGGATTCCCACGAAATACTTCTACACGGGAGTACGGGTGCGCGACCTCGAACGCTCGGTTCGGTTCTACCGCAACGTGCTGGGCATGAAAGTCACCCGGAAGGGGACGATGAGCCACGGCGGCGTGTGGATTGAGCTTCG
>VBME01000087.1 GCA_005878995.1 Methanobacteriota archaeon
CCCGCCTCCGAGGATGAGATCCAGGAGGGCCATGCGGACCGGGACGCCGTTGAAGGCCTGCTTGAAGTACACCGCGTGCTTCGTACGATCGACGTCCGGCGCGATCTCCGTGACCCGCGGCAGCGGATGCATGACGATCAGGCCCCGCTTTGCGTCCCTCAGAAGGTCCATCTCGATCCGATACGAGCCCGCGACTTTCTCGTATTCCTGGGGGTCCGGGAACCGTTCCTTTTGGATCCGGGTGACGTAGAGGACATCCGCGTCCCGGACCACCTCTTCTAAGCCGTGCGCGACCCGGAACGACAGGCCGCGTTCCTTGACGTGCTCGAGGATCTCCGTCGGCATCTCCAGGGTCGGCGGGCTCACGAATGTCAGGTGGGAGCCGAGTTCCGCGAGCGCGTATGCGAGCGAATGCACGGTCCGCCCGTACTTGAGGTCGCCAACCAGGACGACGTTCTGGCCCTCGAAAGAGCCGCGTTCGTCCCAGATCGTGTACAGGTCCTGCAGGGTCTGCGTCGGGTGTTGGCCCGCTCCGTCGCCCGCGTTGATGACGGGCTTTTCCGTGAAGTCGGCGGCCAAGCGCGCCGCGCCCTCCTGAGGGTGGCGCAGGACGATCGCGTCGCTGTACGCCTCGACCATCCGGATCGTATCGGCGAGGGTCTCGCCCTTCTGCACCGACGTGCCCTCCGCGCTGCTGAACCCGAGGACCCGCCCTCCGAGGCGGGCCATCGCACTCTCGAACGACAATCGGGTGCGTGTGGACGGTTCGTAGAAAATCGTGGAGAGGATCTTGCCCTCGAGAGCCCGCGAGCGCTTCTCGCCGACGGCGATCGGCACCATCTTCCGGGCGGCCCTCAAAACGAGCTGGATGTCCGCCCGCGAGAGGTCGCGGATTGAGAGGACGTCCCTCCCCCGGAAGGCCGACATCGGGCCCCATATTCCTAGGTTCGATTTAAAGCAATCCGACGCGAGTCAGGGAGCGGAGCGGAAGGCCGGACTCGCGATCCGGATCGCTTACTTGTTCGGCTCTCTCCGCCCCAACTGGGTGACATTCGAAGGCAGGATGACGATGCCGCCCTCGGCTTCCATGTACCGCTTCCAGTCCCTCGTGTTCTGCTGCGCCTGCTTGGCGCGCTCCACGGCGATGGTGGCGACGACCTTCCTCACGACGTCGTCAACATCGACGCCGAGGATCTCCTTGAACAGATATTTCATCCGCTCACGGTCCATCGTGAGCCGGACCATCCGGAGCCGCGGTATAAGCCAAAATTGTCAATGGTCTCAGTCCTGAGACCGTCGATCGCCGCGTCGGACAATGGCGGTTGGCAGATTTGTCAAAGACGCGTCGAAGGACCCACGGGAGCGACGTGCGCCGCCCTGCTGCGGTGAGAATAAAATAGGCAGGCCGAGGGGTTCTCGGTCCTGCCTGTGGGTTGTGGAGGAGGGGTTATTGGGTTGGGAAGGCTGGCTCGACGACGTCGACGGCTTTCCAATCGCCGCCGAAGTCCTTCGTGATCCCGGTCGCGAGTTGGAACCGCACCCGCAGCCGGCCGTTCTCGAAGAAGATGTAGGCGTTCTTCAACTGGGACATGTAGAGGGAAATCCGCTTGCCCTTCTGGGTCAACGCCCGCTCCGTGCAGCGAATGAGGCCGGCGCGCTCGAGGGCATGGATCCGACGGTAGGCCGCAGCGATCGGAATGCCGTACTCCCGGCTCAAGTCGATCGCGGACTTCGGCTTCTTGAAGGTCGCTACGAGAATCTTGGCGGAATACTCGTCCGTCACGAGTCTCGATGCTTCAAGGGGATCCATCGTCACTTCCTCCTCGTATGGAGGAATCGACGCGATTGAGGATATTAAAGCGAAGAGAGCCGGTTATCGTCGCTGATTCTCAAAACGGAGACTATCGGCCGGCGCCGCGCGGCATCAGCCGCCGCAGCACCCGTCTTTGCCCTCGCTCGCGCAGGCGCAGTTCGGCCCGCAAGCGCCCTCGTGCTCCTTGTGGACGACCGGGAGGAGCACCAACGATTCGACGGGAGGCGCGGGAGCTTTCTTCTTGCTCGCTAGCAGCTCGATGAGGCTACCCATCGGATCCCTCGAAGGAACCCCGCGGTATTTCTACGCTTCGTTACGCGAGGTGCTTTTTGACACGTTCCTCGAACGGCGCTCGGGGCATTGCCCCGACGACTTGGTCGACGAGCTTCCCGCCCTTGAAGAAGAGGAGGGTCGGGATCCCCATGACCATGTACTCCTGAGGGACGCGCGGGTTCGCGTCAGTATCCAGTTTCACGAACGTCACCTTGCCCGCGTACTTCTTGGCGAGGTCCTCGACGATCGGGGCGATCGCTTTGCAAGGCGCACACCACTCGGCCCAGAAATCGACGACCACGTAGGGGTGCTCCTTGATGACCTTCTCGAAATCGGCATCGGTGACAGGGATGGGCTTGTCTGCCATGTGATTCACCTGTGAGTGCTGCAACGGCCCGTGGAATTTAAAGTTCGGCGCACAACGATTTCAGCGGCGTTCACCGGCTTGGCGGAGATGGGCGAATCGCCTCGACGATGAGGAAGAGCGGGGCTCGCAAATAGTCCGCGAATTCGCGATGCTTCCGCTCAAGCGCCTCGGCGCTCGGCGTCGGTTCTTCGATCCTCGCGATCAGGAAACCCGCATCGTACAGGGCGGAGGCGTAGTCCTCCAGGGTCCGATGGAATCCGACGGCCCGCGGTTTCCGAGCCGGCCCCCACCAGATCGCGACGCGGTCGTAGTATCGGTCCACGAGGAGACCGCTCCACTCATCCACCCGATCCGAATCCGGCGGCTCTCGGATCCAGCGCCCGGGCAACGGCCGCTCGAAGCAAGGGTGCGTGATGCTGAACAGCAAACGGCCGCCCCGCCGGAGGACGCGGTGAAACTCTCGGAACGCCTCCTGATACCGCACGACGTCTTGCAGGACCACGTTCGACACGATGAGGTCGAACGTCTCGTCATCGAACTGAGGGAGCCGGGCTAGGTCGCCTTCGGAGTACTCGACGCCGCGCGGGTCGAGGGACTCCTGTCGGCGTGCGACCGCCAACAACTTGGCCGAATGATCGACCCCTGCGACCTTCGCACCTCGGTCCGCCAGGAGCCGAGAAAGATATCCCGTCCCGGAGCCTGCGTCCAAGATCCGACGGCCTCTGACGTCGCCGAGGAGGCGGAACAGCGCCGGATCGATAACCCACTCTCGGTTCACGTCGCCATGGACTCCGTAGCGTCCTGCCCACCAAGTCGCCGATGCGTCCCAGCTCTCCCTCGAAACGCGTTCGGTCACATTCCCCATGGGCTCGACCCGCAACGACCACCGTTCCTCGATCTCGCGAGCGGGGCTCATCCCCCGTTTCTGGCGGCGTGCCCTCAGATCCGTCTGCCACGGATGGCGACCGTCGTACTCGAGACGATCGAGACATCCGTGCGACTCGGACCGCCACGGACACCGGAGGCGGAAATGGTACGGCCAGCCCCAAAACGTCCCCCGCTGCGCGCGCTGCTCCGACGAGCAGTCGAGACAGAAGTACCGTTGCTCGTGCGCGCAGTACGCGATGCCCTGGAAATTCCGGGCGTGGCCACACAGATCGCACTCGAACCGCCAGTGCCAATCGCAGCGCGGCCACCTCGAGCCGATCGCATGCCGCGCCGGCCGGAGGGGGTATCTGGCGTCGTGTACCCGGATGTGCCTGCAATAGAAGCATGCGGGAGCCACGAGCCTCGCCCATCGAAACAGCTCGGTTTATTCTTTGCGAGAGGCGTAAGGAGAACCGTCTACCCGAGGGCACCGGACGCAATGCTCATATAGAAGTCCTCTCATAGACCGACGGGATTATCATGATGGGCGGTCAGCAAATCATCATCTTGAAGGAAGGGACCGAGCGCGAGAAGGGGAAAGGCGCGGTGTTCAACAACATCGCGGCGGCTCGCGCCGTGGCCGACGCGGTCAAGTCGACGCTCGGTCCGAAGGGCATGGACAAGATGCTCGTGGACAGCCTCGGGGACGTGACGATCACGAATGACGGGGTGACGATCCTCAAAGAGATCGAGATCGAGCACCCGACCGCGAAAATGCTCGTGGAGGTCGCGAAGACCCAGGACGACGAGGTCGGCGACGGCACGACGAGCGCGGTCGTCCTCGCGGGGGAGCTTCTGAAGGAAGCGGAGAGCCTGATTGAACAGGAAGTCCATCCCACGATCATCGTGAACGGATACCGGATGGCCGCCGCCGAAGCGGTCCGACGGCTCCGCGCGCTCGCGTTCGACGTGAAGCGGACCGACAAAGACACCCTCCGATCCATCGCGCGCACGGCCATGTCTGGGCGCAGCGTCGGAACGAACGCGGATTTCCTGGCGGACATCGCCGTGGACGCGGTTCAGGCGATCGTGGAGGAGGTCGCCGGCGAACTCCGCGCGGACGTCGACAACATCCTCGTCCAGAAGAAGCACGGCGGGAACCTGAAGGACACCACCCTCATCGACGGCGTGGTCCTCGACAAGGAACGCGTGCACCCGCGGATGCCGAAGTTCGTGCGCAACGCGAAAATCGCGCTGATCAACCGGGCCCTCGAGGTCAAGAAGACGGAAGTCAACGAGGAGATCCGCATCCGAGACCCGGCCAAGCTCCAGATGTTCCTCGACGAGGAAGAGAAGAGCCTGCGGACGATGGTCGAGAAGATCAAAGCCTCCGGCGCGAACGTTGTCCTGTGCCAGAAAGGAATCGACGACGTCGCCCAGCACTACCTCGCGAAAGAAGGGATCTACGCGGTCCGCCGGGTGAAGGAGAGCGACATGAAGAAGCTCGCGAAGGCCACGGGCGCCCTCAGCGTCACAAATCTCGACGACCTGACGCCGAAGCAACTCGGCAGCGCGGATCTCGTCGAGGAGCGCAAGATCGGGACGGACGACATGACGTTCGTCACCGGCAACAAGAAAGCGCGGGCCGTCTCGATCCTCGTTCGCGGAGGGACGGAACACGTCGTGGACGAAGTCGAACGCATCATGCACGACGCGCTGCGGGTCGTGTCGGCCGCGATCGAGGACGGCAAAGCGATCCCGGGCGGCGGCTCCGCGGAAATCGAGCTGTCGCTCGCACTGGAAAGCTATGCGGCGACCGTCGGCGGACGGGAACAGCTTGCGATCGAAGCGTTCGCGAAGGCGCTCGAAGTCATCCCTCGGACCCTCGGGGCGAATGCGGGTCTCGACCCGATCGATGTGCTCATCAAGCTTCGCGCCGAGCACGGCAAGAAAAACGCCAAGGCGATGGGCGTCAACGTGCTCACGGGCGAGCCGCTGGACATGCTCAAAGCGAACATCGTCGAGCCGCTCCGGGTCAAGATCCAGGAAATCGATTCCGCGGCCGAGGTCGCGAGTATGATCCTCCGGATCGACGACGTGATCGCGTCGAAGAAATCGCCTCCGCCCCCGCCGGGTGGCGGCGAGCACGGTCATGGTGGCGGCATGGGCGGAATGGGCGGAATGCCCGGCATGGGGATGTGAGGTCCCTCACGCCTCCGGTGGCGGCGCGCCCCCGAGTCGCTCGGTGATCTTGTCCCGAAGGGCACGCGCCTCGGCCGCGTCTCGGGCGCGGAACGACTCGACGATTTCCGTCCACTCGGGTCCACCGTCGGCGGTTGCAGGATGCCGCGTCACCTCAATTCGGAACCGGGCTAGGATTCCCTCGGCCGTCACAATCCGTGGCGGGTGATTGGATCGGGATTTGACCTGAGCGACGCGAGGCGTCCGGCCCGCCTCTTCAAGCACTTCCCGGACCGCTTTCTCCGCATCGTCGATGGAGCGCCGGGAGTAGACGCTGAAGCTCAGACTCCCCCGCCGGGCCAGTCGGGGAAGGAAGACGAGGACGGAGAAGACAAGCAGGAACGTGGCGATGGCCAGGAGCGCCACGCCGGCGTTGACCGCGTCGGCGCCGAACGCAATCACAGCGATGAGCCCGATTCCGAGGAGGAGGATCGCGAGGCCCAAGAACTCCGCCGCGATCCGGCCGTTGTTCGCGTAGGCCCATTCCGAACCGCGCGACTCCATCCCTACGCGCCCTCCACGAGCAGCGCGCCGAATTTTCCGCGGGACACGTCGAGCCCGAAGTTCGTCCGCTTCACATAGCAGTCGAGGGCCCGGACCGTCGAGCCGACCGCGATCTTGCCCCGTTCCACGAGCCCCACGTCGTCGTCCCACAGGGCGAACCGGCAGGAGCCGCTTTCGTCCCGGAGCTCGAGGTTCAAGACCCGACCCGCCGTCCCGTCTTGGCGGGTGAAGGTGCGGACGGGAGAAACCGCGACCACCGTGGCGCGAAGGTTCGCCTCCATCCCCTCCCCCAGATCCGCGATTCGCAAGAACGACGCGACGCTTCGCCCGAGACGGTCGACAACGACCATCGCGGCCGCGTCTCGGTCGAGCAGCCCACCCCATTCCGCGATGACGGCCTCTACGTGTGCGTCATACGTTTCCGGGCTCAGAACGTCCCGGACTTTGTCGTAGTGCGGACGGCGCACGGGCGTCCAACGCGGGTGCACACAAAAGGTTTGCTCCGCGCAGATTGTCGGGAGTCGTGTGCCTACCGTTCATCACCCCGGACCGACTTCGGATCCACGATGTCGACCCGGGAAATCTCCGCGCCTGCATCGAGGTTCCTGACGGGCCTCGCCGAGACCCACGGGTACTACGTTGAGGCGGACGGAGAGCGCGTGAATGTGGCGTTCGAGCCGTGGTCGCTCGAGCAGGTCAACCCGTTCGACGTGCCGTGTTTGCGGCTTCAGTTCCGACAGATCGAAGCCCGAATGGTCCTCGAGCGTTTCACGATCCACAACGACGGCGAAGAGCGCGCCGTCGATCTGGAAGCCGCCCACGATGCGCTCCAGGCGTGGATGGACTCGATGGCCGGCTAGCTGCGCATGGCGGTTTCGCCAAGGGGGCCGCGACGTCAACCGGGCGGCAAGACTCGACGCCCGATGGCCGCTCGGAGCCGGTCCAACGCTTCGCGGTCGCTCGATTCAGGCAGGAGGAGAAGGGTTATCGAGGAGTCCCCCGGGAATCTGCGAACGCCGAGGAGGCACGGGGGTTGATCGATTCGGAAGAGCGGCTCGCAGCCGCGGAACAATCCCCCATGGCCCGCTTCTGCGGGCGTGACGGCCGTGGGCGGTCGCTCCCCGAGCGTCGCGCGGACGACACCCGCGACGCGCTGCGCGTCGTCGGGCACCTGCAGGGCCCAAAGGGGTCGGCTTCGCAAGCGGGCGGCGAGCCCGAGCAGGGGCAAGAATGCGCCGAGCGCGAGGAGGACGACCACGAGCTCCGCCTGTCCAATCTCCCAGGCGAGTAAGGATCCCAGCCAAAGGCCGCCCGACAGGAAGATGAACCCGAGGACGGCGCCTCCAGGGACGCGACGCGTCCATCCCGAGGGCGCGCCGGGCCCTGGAGCGGCCACCTCATGACCTCACTTGAGCCGGATCGTCTCGAGGTTCATCGGGGCCCGCGCCTCGAGGCCGAATTTCTTGTACAGGCCGGACGCGAGGTCGGAACACTTGAACTCCTCGCCGTGATTCACGATGACGCGCTCCGGCCTCGGCTCCATCGTCCCCACGTAATTCAGCAGTTGGAGGCGGTCCGAGTGGCCCGAGAAGCCGTCGATCGTCTCGAGGTCGAGCTTGATCGGCAACGTCAGGGGCTGTCCGCGATCCGTGAGCGTGATCTCCCGGGCCTCCCGCTGGATCCGCCGACCCAAGGAGCCCTCGGATTGGAACCCGACGAAGAGGAGGGCATGGAGCGGGTTGTCGGCCCATCCCTTAAAGTACTCGAGGACGGGACCGCCCGACATCATCCCGGACGTCGCGAGGACGATGCACGGCTCCACGTCGTCGATGATGTTCGAGCGCATGTCCGCGGTCTCGACCCGCTTGAACATCGGGGACAGGAACGGATTCTCTCCGGTCTGGAAGATCTGGGTGCGGAGTTGGCTGTTCAGATACTCGGGATACGCGGTGTGGATCGCGGTCGCCTCCCAGATCATGCCGTCCAAGTAGATCGGCACCTCCGGGATCTGGTGGTTCCGCATCGCGTCCTCGAGGACGAGCATGACCTCCTGGGACCGGCCGACCGCGAAGACGGGAATGAGGATCTTGCCGCCGCGGCTCAGGACCCGCTTCGAGACTTCCTTCAGCTGCTGGGCCGCTTCGTGCCGGGAGGGCTGGATGTCGTGGTAGCCCCCGTACGTCGATTCGAGGACGAGCGTCTCGAGCCGCGGGAACTTGTTGACGGCCGGGTTGAAGAGCCACGTCTTCTCGAACTTGATATCGCCCGACATCGCGACGTTGTACAGGCCGTCCCCGATGTGGAAATGCGCGACCGAAGAGCCAAGGATGTGCCCGGCGTTCTGGAATGTGAGCCGCATGTCCGGCGCAATGTCCGTCGTCTCCCCGTACTTCAGCGGGATCGTATTCGCGACCGCCTTCCGGATGTGGCTCGAATCGTACGCGGACTTGCGCGCCTCGCCCATCGCGACCTTGATGAAATCGAGTTGGAGGAGCGACATCAGATCCCGCGTCGGGGCCGTCGTGTACACGGGGCCCTCATATCCGTACTTGAAGAGCGCGGGGACGAGCCCGGAGTGATCGAGGTGCGCGTGCGTGATCACGACCGCATCGATCGAGCCGAGGGGCGTGACCTCGGGCGCGTTCAGATACGGCGAGCCGTTGTCTTCGGAAATCAGGACACCGCAGTCGATGAGGACCTTCGATTCCCGGGTGCTGAGGAGGGCGGCGGACCGGCCCACCTGGCGGAAGCCGCCCAGGGCTGTTATGCGCACATAGTTCTCACCCGCGGGGACCTCGCGCGCCAACCGTCGGCCGACCTGCTTCAAGAATCCTTGGCGTTCGTCGTTAATCGTCCGAAGATACTGACGGATTTCCTCGACCGTCTTCGATGGAATCGGCGGCGTCCGGACGACCTTCGGAGCCCACCCGATCCGCTTCTTGACCTCGTTCAAGATCGACCCGTGGCGGCCGATCACCATCCCGGGGGACAGGGCCTCGATCGTCACCTCGCCGGTCTCGGTCTCGAAGTAGATCCCGGTGATCTGGGCTTCCGGCGGGATCACTTCTCGGATGATCTTCTCGGCCTCCTCCGGGGACGCGAGGAGGGACGGGTCCGGTCGGACAACGATGCGGCGCCGCAGCTGCTGGGCGATCTGTCGCACGAGGTCGTTCGACTCCGCGAAGACCTCCATGTTCTTCGTGTAGATCACGATCGTGGGGCCTTCGAAGTCGACCTGCGTGATTTCCACGTGGTCAGGGACCACTTTCTTCACGACGCTCCGCGCGTCGTTCAGAATGTCCTCGATGGTCATCGGACATCACTTTGGCCGGACGCCGCTTGCGGGCTCAGGCCAGTTTCATACTTGCCTTGCGCTTCTCGACTTCCTTGTCGTCGAACATCTTGAAGCCGTCTTTCGAGATGAGGGCCACGTCGATTCCTTCGCCGGAAACGGCATCGCGTTTCATCGCGGCCGTCACGGCGCGGATCGCGAGGTTTGCGCCCTCGTCGAGCGTCATGTCGTCCTTGAAATGATCTTCCAGGACCCCGTACACGTACGGGCTCCCGGAGCCACTCGAAACGAACTTGTCCGGCAAGGATCCCCCGGCCGCATCGAGTGAGAACACGTGCCCGCCCGCGCGGTCCCAGCCGCCGATCACGAGCTGGACCCAGTATGGGTAGAAGCGGCTGCCGCTGAGGATGTTCGCGGTCAGGGTCGCGCAAGCCTCGACGGGCATCGGAATGCCTCGTTTCAGCTTGTACAGCTCGACTTCCGCGGTGATGTACCGGGCGAGTACCTGCAAGTCTCCGACCAACCCCGCGGTCGTGAGGCCGAGGTTCTCGTCGAGCTTGTACACTTTCTTCGTTCGCTTGTGGGCGATGAGCGTGCCCGCCGTGGCGCGCCGGTCCGCCGCGAGGACGACTCCGTCCTTGCAGACCAGACCGAGCGTCGTCGTGCCGGACTCGACTTCCCTGGAAATAGTTGCCATTGCAACACCCGTTCAAAAGGAGGTTAAAAGATGACTGCCGAAGCATACGGTCGGCACTATTTAAGAATTATCCTTTGT
>VBME01000088.1 GCA_005878995.1 Methanobacteriota archaeon
CGACGTGTTCGCGACGCCGCACGTCTTGCTCGTCGGAGACGACGCCACGGCGTTCGCTCGGTCGAAAGGTCACGCGGTCTTCGACCCGGCGACGCCCGAATCCCGACGTCGCCTCCAGGAGAGCCTCGCGAAAATCCGGGAGGGCAAGCTCCCGCGATACGCCCGAAAGTGGAAGGCGGTCGATCTTCACGGGACCGTGGGTGCGGTCGCGCGGGACCGTCGCGGCCGGTTCGCCGCGGGCTCATCGACCGGGGGCACCGCGTTCATGCTGCCGGGCCGCGTCGGCGACTCCCCGATTGTCGGCGCGGGACTGTATGCCGGGCCCAAGGCCGCTGTCACCGTGACCGGCATCGGCGAGGAGATCATGAAACGCGTCCTCTCGAAGGTCGTCTATGACCGGATTGCGGAGGGACGCACACCCCAAGCGGCGGCGAATCGCGGGCTCTCGCTCTTTCCTGAGGACGTCTCAATCGGAATCATCGCGGTCTCCGCCGGAGGATGGGGCGAGGCCTCGAATCAAGACATGGCGTTCTTCGCCTCGTCTCCGCGTCGAACGTTTTAAGCACGCCCACGTTATCACGGACCATGTCACGCTTTGTAGGGGAGGTTTTCTGTGACTCGGAGGAGTGCACTCACCAGCAAGATCGAGGCCGAGGTCAAGCTCCTGCAACGACACGTCGCGATGTTGAAGGCGATCATGGAGAACCAGCCGATCGGGATCATTCGCCTCTCGGAACTCCTCAACTTTCCCCAACACAAGGTGCGCTACTCGCTCCGGATCCTCGAACAGGAAGGTCTCATCAAGCCGTCCCCCGAAGGCGCCGTCACGACGGACAAGCTGGAAGAGTTCCTCGACTACCTGAAGGGAGTCCTCGACTCGATGTCGGCGACCGTCGTCGAACTTCGCAAGACGCTGGAATGAGCCGGCGCCACTCGATGCGGCTGAGTCTGGCCGGAGAAACTATTTGAGGACCCGTCCGGTATCGCGACGCAAGCCGTCGTAGCTCAGTCTGGTAGAGCCCCCGGCTGTTAACCGGGTGGTCTCCGGTTCAAATCCGGACGACGGCGCTCCAATTCTCCACGGCACCATCAGGCCGCTTTCACCGCGTCGATGGAACGCTCGATTTCCCGCTGTAACTTTGCGCGCGCCGCAGGCTTGGTCCAGAGATCGTTGAGATCCGGGCGAGTGGCCTGACAGATTCCGAGCAGGTCGTCGAGGCTCGTGTTCCTCAACGTTTCGAGCACGACGGCCTTGTACATGTGAAGCTCGTTCCCATGGCGCTGAATCACGGAGGGATACAACCACAGCTCGCAAGCCATCCACTTCTCGACGTACGAGCGAGCCAGCGGCCGCACTCGGGTCGCAATTTGTCGGCGGAACGCGTCTCTCGCGAGCTCCAGGAGGAGCGGCGACTCCAGCGGTTCCTTGACCATGGCGTCGGAAGCGCGTGTTCCCTTCATAAAGCCGGTCGCTCGCCGGAGGACGCGGGTCGGACCCTCTCCCCCCGCGGAGGACGGAGCAGGACCTCCAGGTCGGCCGCGTGACGCGCGCGGCGTCGTCCGCGTAGGAGCTCCTTCTGGGCTCGTGCGATTGCCGGAGGAACGTCAGGCCACAAGCCATTCAGGCGCTCCATGAGGTTCCGTTCGGATTGCGCCGCGGTGGTCCCGGCCGTCCCGAGGTCGAATCCGCGAACGGGACCCGAGAACGAATAGACGTGGAGATTCCCCTTGAAGAAACAGGCGGAGTACGGGATCGGAAGCAGCCCATGCGCGCGAGCGTCGCGACAAAACGCGCGAACCCGCTTCGTCGGAATTCGAACTGGGATGACGAGCTCCGTCAGCAGCTCAATCGTCGCGACGTAGAACCGATCCTTTCGATGCGTGTCGAAGATGTAGGGGAGGCCGTCGAGGACGCAGATGCCGTAGGACGTTTCCTGCGTTTCCGCATCGAATACGGTCACCCCGTTTTGCGAGGGGACGAGCGTCTCGAGAAGCTTCAGATCCGCCATCGGGCCTCGCACGTTTCCCCGGAGGACGGAGGACCTATTAGGAGCCGCGGCCCGGCACACTCCTTAAGTAACGCACCGCGGTTCCCGCGGCCGGGGCCCGTAGCTTAGTCCGGTGGAGCGTCTGGCTCATAACCAGACGGTCGTCGGTTCAAAAGGTCCCGCGGTTCCGCGAGACCGGAAAGTCCGGCCGGGCCCATCGACGACCGCAGACGTCACGAGGATCCGAAGGTGCGGAGGAGCCCACGCCGGTTTGTCTTGAGCAGGTACTCCCGGATCAGGTCCCGGGCGCCGATGACCTTGTCCATGTCGCCGTCCCAGTTCTGGAGGATGCTCCCGTACGCCGCCTCGACGCGGTCCAACACGGAGCGAACGCGCTTCCGAATCCACGAGGACCCTTTCCCCGAGTACACGACCGCCAGGTAGACGTTTCGTCCGCGCTCGATCAGGATCCGGTAGTCGCCGAAGTCGAGCTGGTGGAGTTCCCGGTGTTCCCCGTAGACGAACGCGTCACGGACGAATGCCTGGATTGCGGTGAGCATGCCGCTCAACACGTCCTCGTCCTTCTCCTGGGATAGGCTGCGCGAAAGGTGGTAGACGAGGATCCCGTCGCGGTACACGAGGAACGCCTCCTCGATCGACCCGCGCGATCGGCGTTGGATGAAGAGGATCGTGAAGAACCCCGCCGCGGCGGCGCCAAGCCCGATCCCCAGGAGCGGCGTCAGGTCCGCGATGATCGTGACAGTCGCAGTGTTCGATCGAACGTATCCGATGACCGTATCTCCGCTGTCCGTGTACACCGCCTCGAAGACCGCGGGAATCAACGACCCGGCGGGCGTCCCCCCCGCGGGGCGGAGGATCAGCGTGACCGTCTCGACCTCGCCTGGCTGGAAGTCGATAAAGGACCAGTTGAGCACGTCCGTCCCGGTCCTCGGGACCCGAGACGTGTACGACACGAGTTCGAACCGCTTGTCGTACGCGTCGGTCAACCACAGATTGTGGGCCGAGGATCCCCCGAGATTCCGGATCGTCAGGGTCAAGGCCACGGTGTCTCCAACGTGCGCTTGAGCCGGCCCTGCCGTGAGGACCATGTCGATGTTCGGGGCGATGAAGTCCGCGTAGGCCGACGTCGTCACCCCCGGCCGGAAGTTCCCGTTCGAATCCGTGTAGTCCGAGTGGAAGGTGAGGTTCGCCCGCGTGCCGTCGAGGACGGTGGTCTTCGCGCGGAACTCAAGGGAGAACGATTTCGGGCCAGGCGCCACGTTGGACCAGTGCCAAGTGTACGTCGAGCCGACGACCGATCGGGCGCCGTCCGACGTGTCGTTCACGTAAACAAAGCTAGCGGGGAGCGGCAGAGTGAGCCAGAGGTCGCCAGCCATCCCGCTCCCCGCGTTAACCTGATAGACATTGTAGAATTGGAGTGCCGCAGCTTCGACGACCGTCGTGGCCGGCGTGATGCTCAGCAAGATTCGTGGCGCCGCCGCCTCGACGCTGTCGGGCGTGATCGGCACCGACGGTTCGAGGTTGCCGACGCCGTCCCGGTACGTCAGGGTCCCGTTGATCGTGAGGAGGCGGTGGTCCGCGACCAAGGCGTTGACGGACGCGTTCAGATAGATGGCGGTCGCTCCCAGGGGGATCGTCGACAATGTGAAGCGAACCTCATCCCCGGAGACGAGGGCCGGGAGGGTCGCGTTCAAGAACGACAGGAACGGGTCCAGGGTGAGATTCACCCAGACATCCCGTCCCGCCTCGTTCCCCTCGTTCGAGAAGCCGATGACCGCGAGGACGACGTCCGCCGGGGTAACCTGGTTCCGACCGATCGTCACGGACGCGGATTGGATGTCCGGTGCGATCACGCGCACGGTCCACGATGAATCTCGAGGCGGAAGCAAGAACCCGTTCGAGTTCGTGTAGTTCAACGTCACCTTGTTTGACAAGACCGCGTCGCGGACGAGATTCGGCGCTGCGACGGCGGTCAGGGTGAACGACCAGGTCGTCAGGCTCGGCATATTTGTGAATCGGAAGTATACGACGGAGCCCGATACGATACTGGTGCCGCCGAGGCTCGCCGCGGTGTCGGATACATGCGAGAGGCCCGGGGGCAGCGTGTCGTTCACCCACAGGGTCTGGGCCGGGTCTCCCGTGTTCTGCATTGTGATCTGGTAGGTGATCGTCTCGTTCGAGTGGAGGGTGCTCTTCGCCGACGTCTTGGACAGGCTGATGACCGGCCCTCGGAACGCGACGTCCGCGGTGGCGCTCAGCATCGGCCAGGAGAAGCCTTTCTCGTCCGAGAAGTTCAGGAACGCCTGGTTTCGGAAGTACGGGATCGGCGGGAGGCCGCCCTTCACCTGCACGTCGATGCTCAGGCGGTAGTTGCCCGGACCGAGGCCGGTCCAAGTCCAGTTGTACGAGCCTGTCATCGCGGCGGGATCGGACGAGCCAAGGAACGTGAGTTGGCTGGGAAGGCTGTCGTTGATCCAGGCCCGGCCCGCGGATCCGGGTCCCGAGTTGTTGAACCAGATGTCGTACGTGAATATGTCGCCACCCCGCACGTTCGACAAGGTCGTGGTCTTTTGAAGGGTGAAGGTGGGAGCCCGGACGCGAGCGGACGCCTCCCCGATGTCGTGAACCCCATTCGATTCAATCGCCGTGATGGTCGCCGCGTAGACGCCTTGAGACAGTGGGGGTGCGTACGTGAATCGGAAGAGCTTCCACGCCGACGGGGTCGCGGGGTCGGTCGACGCCAGGGACATCGCGGTATAGTTCACGACCAGCACTCCCGCTGGAGAAGTGAGATTGATTCGGGCCAGCGCGATCTCCGAACTCCCGAACGGATCGGAGACGTTGGCTTGTACGACCAACGTGTCTTTCGGCGACCAGACCGTCGTCGAGCCCACCCCATCGCGGAGGTCGATCAGGTCGATCCGCACGTACGTCGTCGTATTCAGCTCGAGTCCGGAGGCGGCGAAGGTGGAGTTCATCGCGAGCAAGGCGTCGGACGCGCTCGTCCCCATGTTCCGGACCGTGAGTCGGATTCTCGCTCCCGAGGCGAACGTGTGGTCCATCCCCGGGAACGCGAACGTGAAAGGCTGGTAGTCGTTGAACGCGTTCGTCGTGACTCGCGCCTGAACGTACGCCACCGGTGTCAGCGTGACGCCGTTCCAATCCGCGAGGGTCAGGTTGATGTCCAGGTTCTTGGCATCGTGGTTCGCGGAATCGAGATACAACGTCGCGTTGACCGCCGTCGACCGGAACGCACGGGTCAGGACCGGGTCCAAGTCGAAGTCATGGGTCGTCCCGTCTTTCCTCAATGTCTCGTTGTACTGAGATCCGACACCGCCCGCGGGCTTCGGGGGGGCCAGGCGCTCCGACGACCCGATCCGGGTCGGATTCAGGAACACTTCTTTCAACTGCCGGCCGACATAGACCGAAGCCTGCGCCGGAAGGCCCGTCTGCAACGCCCCGGTTCGGTTCGTGTAGACGAGCGTGAGGGACTTCGTGAGGAGGACGCCTGGCTCCGTCCCGACGTTCACTCGAGCCAATAGGTCGAAAGATCGAGGCCCGTTTCCAACGTTCGGGAAGGTGAATGACGGCCACGCGGTCGTCGCGCCGACATTCGACGCCGTGTCGGACAGGTACGTCAAACCCGGGAGCTGGGTGTCGTTGACCCAGGCCGTTGACGCCGGCAGACTTCCGGTGTTGTTGAGGTAGACGTGGAAGGTCACGGTCGCACCGGGCTGTGACTCCGGCGAGGCCGCCCGCATCGAGAGGCTCAGGTTCGCGTCGGTCTCCTGCCCGTACGTCACGAAGTACATGTCGGTCGGCCCCGGCGGGTTCACCCAGCCGCCGCCGAAGTTCAGGTTGATTTTCGCTTGGCCTCCGGCGTAGGTGTCCGCGTTGCTGTGGTGCCACTCGTACCCGTTCGAGGCGAAGCTCGCGGACGTCGCGACGATCCAGTATGGCGTGCCGGCGGTGAGGTTGGTCTGGGACGCCGTGAACGGCACGGCGTAGTTCCCCAGGTTCGTGTTCCCGATGACGAGGTCTTTGCTGGCCAGTGCGACGGACGACGGCACGCCGCCTGCGTCGGGCCGGATCGTGACGTTCAGGGAGTCCGTGATGTCTCCGGTGTTTCGAAGCCGGAGCGTCAGGTTCGTGAGGCGGTAGGACGCCGTCGCCACGAACGATTGCGCGACACTTTCGCTCGAGGAGACGGTGATATGGCTAGTGCCGCTGATGACGGTGTTCGATTCGAACGGCCGCTCCCCGAACGCCGCGGCGGGCACGGCAAGGAGCGGAGCCAGGACTGCACCTAGTAGGAGGAGGACGAACACGCCCACTAGGGGTGAGGTGGGCTGGCGACCGCTCACTCTGGCACCTCAGACCCTTGAGCGTGCCCGGATGAGGGTATGACCCCAGCGGCTTGGTTATCCACCCTGATTCTTTTTCGCGACGGATCCGTGTCGTCGGCATCGTCGACGGGTCAGGGAGGGCGCAACTTTTAGCCCGAGGCCCCCTTCAAGCCGGAGGCAACATGGACGCCCTCGGGCTCGATCCGCCCATTCTGGACGCCGTTCGGGCGCTCGGGATCGAAGAATTCACGGAACCGCAGGTCCGGGCGATCCCGCGGATCCTCGCGGGGGCAAATGTCCTCCTCGTCGCGCCCACGGGCATCGGGAAGACGGAGGCGGCCCTTCTGCCGATCCTCCAGCACATCCTCCGCGAGAAGCCGACTCCGACGAGCTGCCTCTACATCACGCCGTTGCGGGCGCTCAACCGGGACATGCTGCGGCGGATGACGTTCTTCGCGGAGCGACTCGGCGTGCGCGTCGCGGTCCGCCACGGTGACACGACCCCCCAGGAACGGGCCGCGATCACGCGCCACCCGCCCGACATCCTGATCACGACCCCGGAGACGTTCCAGATCCTCTTCACGGGACGCAAGCTGCGGGAGCATCTCCGGTCCGTGCGGTGGGTCGTGGTGGACGAGATCCACGAACTCGCCTCGGACGAGCGCGGGGCCCAACTGGCGGTCGGCATGGAGCGCTTGCGGGACCTGACCGAGGGCGAGTTTCAGCGCATCGGACTCTCCGCGACGGTCGGGACGCCGGAGGAGGTCGGGGCGTTCCTCGCGGGAGTCGGCCGGCCCGTCGAGGTCATTCGCGTTCGGATCCCGAAGGGAATTCGGATCCGAGTCGAGATGCCATCTCCCGCGAACGCGGATTCCGAGATGGCCGAGCGCCTCCGGGTGAAGCCGGGCCAGGCGACGGCCCTCCGGCGCTGCCACGAGCTGATCAAGGAACACGCGTCGACGCTCTTCTTCGTGAACACGCGGGACACGGCCGAGTTCCTTTCGTCGCGGATCGCCGCCTGGTACCCAGACGCCGGGATCGGCGTCCATCACGGGAGCCTGTCGAAGGACGTTCGGGTGCAGATGGAGGACGACTTCAAGGCGGGCCGCCTGCGGTCCCTCGTGTGCACGTCCTCCCTCGAGCTCGGGATCGACGTCGGGACCGCGGACTTCGTGCTCCAGTACAACTCACCGCGAGAGGTCTCCCGCCTCGTCCAGCGGATCGGGCGCTCCGGTCACGGGGTCGGCGAGACCTCGGACGGTGTGATCCTCGCGACCCACGAGGACGATGTCGCGGAGGCGTCGGCGATCGCCCGGCGGGCCCTGGCCGAAGAGATCGAGGACCTCGTGGTCCGGAAGGACAACCGCTCCGTCCTCGCGAACCAGCTCGTGGCCATCGCGGTGTCCGAGCGGTTCACTTCGCTCGACGCGGCGTACGCGACGGTGCGTCGGAGTTGGCCGTTTCGCGACTTGAAGCGCGTGGACTTCGACGAGGTCGTCGCCCAGCTCGGCGAGCTCCGGCTCCTCTGGTCCCGGGACGGCCGACTCGGCCGGAGCTCCCACTCCCTGCCGTACTTCTTCGAGAACATCTCGATGATTCCGGACGTGAAGACGTACCGAGTGATCGACCTGTCCTCGCGGCGGGCCATCGGAACCCTCGACGAGTGGTTCGTCGCGGAGAATGCGAAGCTCGGGGAGAGCTTCATCATGCGCGGGTCCGCGTGGCGGTTCGTCGATTTCAAGGAAGACCACGTCCTCGTCGAACCCGTCCGGGAGATCGGCGACGTCCCGTCGTGGGTCGGAGAAGACATTCCGGTCCCGTTTGAGGTCGCGCAAGAAGTCGGTCGCATCCGGAGGGAGCGAGACCTCTCTCGGTATCCCGTGAACGAACACGGCGCCGCCCGCTTCAGCGCGTACCTCGCGTCGGTCGGGGATGCGCCTCTCGCGACCGACGTTCGAATTACCATCGAGGTCGCGCGGGACGTGGTCATCGTGAACGCCTGTTTTGGGTCGAAGGTGAACGAGACCTTGGCCCAGCTGATCTCGTCCTTGGTCAGCGCTCGATTCGGGCAGAGCGTCGGCTTGCAGACGGATCCGTACCGGATCGTCCTCGAGGTCCCCCGGTCCGTCAAAGCGCAACAGATCGTCGACATCCTTCGCCCGGAGGATCCGGAGGCTCTGGAGCCGCTCCTCCGGGTGATCCTCAAGAACTCCGCGTTCCTGCGCTGGGCGTTCGTCTACGTCGCGAAGAAATTCGGAGCGTTGCGGCGCGATGTGGACTGGGAGAGCGTCTCGATCCCGCGGCTCCTGAAGACGTTCGAGAACACCCCGCTCTTCGAGGAAGTCCTGGACAAGGTGTTCTGGGAACGGATGGACATCCCGAGGGCGGTCGCGGTGTTGCAACGGATCCGCGCGGGCGAAATCGAGATCGTCGTCACCCGGATGACGCCGATCGGGAAGGCCGGGCTGGAAGGCGGACGGCTCCTCGTGACCCCCTCGCGGGCCGACCACGCCACCCTGATGGCCGTGAAGGCTCGACTCGAGAAGGAGACCGCGACGTTCCTGTGCCTGAACTGCAAGATGTCCTGGCGCGACACGGTCAAGGATCTCCCCGCGAAGATTCGTTGTCCGCGGTGCGAGGCGCTCATGGTCGCGGTCGTCGCCCCGTATGAGAGGGAGACGATCGCGAAGCTCGACCTCCAAGGGGCGGACAAACAGAGCCGCGCGAGGGCGAAACGTCTCTTCACGAATGCGAGCCTCGTCATGGCGCACGGCCGGAAGGCCGTCTTGGCGCTGATGGCCCGCGGTGTCGGAGAGGACACAGCGGCGCGCATCCTCCGAGGGTACCATGAAACGGAGGAGGACTTCCTGCGCGATGTCCTCGCGGCGGAAATCACGTACGCGCGGACGAAACGGTTTTGGGACTAGCGACGAAGCCCCCGGCCACCAGCGTGATGGCGTCGACGACACCGGGAGGCGGAATTGCTCTCACGGGAGAAACCCATGACGATACGTTTATCGCCCCTGGATTCGTCCGCGCGGTTGGTTCCTCGCGTGGCGGATCAGACGACCGTCTTGTGTCCCATCTGTGGGCAGCCGAACCCGGTGAAAGCGAAGCAATGTGCCGCGTGCGGCATCACGTTCACGACCGGTGCCGGTACGGAGAAAGTCGACGCGATCCTCGAGGATTTGCTCGAGCTTGCGAAGGCACCTCCGGACGCCGCCAGCGGCACGTCGCCGGAGGCCGAGTCGCCCGACGTCGACGAGACATCCGCGGAACAACTCTTCGATTCCCTGCTCGCCGAGGTGCAGCCTGACGACGCGGCGGCCGAGGAGGGAGGTGGAGCGCGGGTCGGTGAAGCTCCCGAGTCGTCGACGCAGGCCGGGGAGGCCGTCGACCGGATTCCGGTGCTCGCGACGCCCGCCGACACGGAGGGCCGCAAGATCATCCGAATTTCCGGCCGGATGTTCGATGCCGTCACACTCGGGTCGGTCGGGGCGCTCGTCGTCGTCTTCGTGTTCTTCCGGATGTATGTGAACCCCTTCGACCCCTCGAATCCGCTGCCGACCCTCCTCTTCGCCGGCGTCGCCGTCGGCGGCATGGCCGCGGCGCTCGGCCTCTTCCGCCTTGCGAACAGCGAGGTGGCGCAGGGAGACCGACTGGTCAAAGAGGGCCGCTACGCGGACGCCCTCCCGCATTACGAGCGCGCGATCCGGATGGTCCGCCGGCCCTCGTATGCGTGGACGTCGCGCGGCGTCGCGATGAAGTACCTCGGCCGGCTCGACGAGGCCCTGCGGTGTCACGAGAACGCGATCCGTTTGGACGCGACGAACGAGGTCGCGTGGTGCAACCTCGGGACCGTGTACTTCCGGAAAGACCAGCTCGCGAAGGCGCTCGAATGCTACGACAAGGCGATCCGGCTCCACCCGAAGTACGCGATCGCCTGGAACAACAAGGGGGTCGCCCTTTCGCGGATGGGCCGGTTCGAAGACGCGGACCGCTGCCACGCGCAAGCGACGAAGCTGCGTCCGGAGTAC
>VBME01000201.1 GCA_005878995.1 Methanobacteriota archaeon
GGGAGACCAGAAAGGCGTCGAGGCCGCCCGCGTTCGTCTCTCCCAGGAAGGATCCACCCGTCTCGCCGGCGACGTAGACTCCGGACCCACCCACCGCGATGCCGTCCCCTTTGTCGAACCGGGACGTGCCGAACTGGCGGACCCCCAGAAGCGTGCCGTTGACGTCGTACCGCAACAGGAATGCATCCGGGATGCCGGCACTCGTCTGACCCGGAAGCGTGCCATCCTCTTGGCCGGTGAC
>VBME01000202.1 GCA_005878995.1 Methanobacteriota archaeon
TACCCGCTCGTCCCGAACTGGTGGGTCCACGACACGTTGGACACGTTGCCGTCGACGTTGTACCTCCGAACGAATGCGTCCACGCTGCCCAGGCTCGTCTGGCCCAGGATCGTGCCTTCGGTGCGGCCTGCGACGTAGGTGCCGGTCCCGTCGGCGGCGACGGCGAGGGCGGTGTCGAAGTCGGGAGAGCCGAATTGCCCGGTGAACAGGAGGGTGCCGTTGACGTCGTACTTCTGGACGTACGCGTCCACGCCGCCCCCGCCCACACCCCACTGGAGGCTGCCGCCCGTATGGCCCGCGATGGACACGCCGGATCCATCCGCCGCAACGGCGTTGGCGTAGTCGAAGCTCTCCGTGGCAATCGGGCGGGTCCACAGGACCGTGCCGTTGAGGTCGTACTTCCGGAGGTACGCGTCGTACGAGTCGCCAGGGAAGATACCCAGGGCAGTGCGCCCGGCGACGTACACGCCGGTCGCGTCGACCGCAACGGCGCTGCCGGAGTCGTCACTCGGCGTGCCGAACTGACGGACCCACACGAAGGCGTCGGTCGTCCCCTGCCCCGCGGCGTGCGGCAGGACCGCGAGCGACACCGCAAGGCCGAGGACCAGAACGGCCGCGCGAACGACGGGGCGGACCGTCACGGTCGTACGTCGGCATCGCATGGCGTCGTGCATCAAGGCCGCCTGGACCCGGCTCCCGGGCCGTTCCCGGGACCCGATCGCGGGCGCCGCCGGAGGAAGACGATCACGAGGAGGGCGAGCGCGAGGCCCGCCGCGAAGGAGCCAATGCCAACGATCGCACCGAGGGACTGCGGGGGGATCCCCGAGGTCGCCCCGATGACGACCTGCCGAGCCAGGGAGTCGGAAACGTTGAGCTCCGTGCGGATCGTGAGCAGGACGCGGTAGACGCCGGGCGCCGCGAACGCGTGGGTCACGCGCGGGCCCGAGGCCTGGGCGCCGTCTCCGAAGTCCCAGACGAACGTGATCGTCCCCAGCCCCGTCGAATTGCTCGCGTCAAATACGATGGTCTGCCCGGGGCGGAGCGGGTTCGAGCCGACGACCACGAACGTCGCTGCGGCAGGCGGGGACGTGACCGTGAAGTTCCAGGTGACCGAGTTCGACCCACCCGGCCAGACGATCTCGGCCGTGACTCGGTGGCGTCCCACGGGAAGGAGCGGCGCCACCGCTCGGACTTCGCGGTAGAAGGGGTCGTAGACGCTGTTCAGGGTCGTACCGTCCACGGCGAGCGTCGTCGTGTTCGATGGCGGCTCCACGAGTCCCCGCCACACGCGCGCGCGCACGTAGAATCCGGGAAGGCCCGCGATGTCGCCGTCGGCCGCGGGACCCGCGGGGGATACCGAGGGGTCGACTGTCAGCAGGCGGAAGTCGCCCTCGGTCCAGAGGAGGACCGTGCCGGCGACATCCGAAGCGACCAGCAGAGACTGTTCCGACACGTATCCCGAACCCGGAGCCACGGGGATCGGCACGGTGGTCCGCTCGGCGTCCGTCGTCGTGTTGAAGACCCACAGAGCCGCATCGTAGAAGTTCCGATGGATCCCAATCACGACATGCCGGTTGCGCATCAGCGCAACGCCTTGCGGATAGGCCCCCATGGGGAGCCAGCCCACCTGAGTCAGGTTGGAGACGGCGAGGACCACGATCCCGTACGGGGTTCCCGACACGAGGTAGGCCAGGCCCGCGTCCCAATCCACGGCCGTTTGGAGGGGGTTCTCTCCCACGTCGGAGCCGTTCGAGGCCCGGAACACCAAGCGGTCCGCGGAGACGTCAAACGTATCGAGGGTCACCGCCGAGCTGGAGAGAGAATGGGCGAGGAGGACCGTCTTGTCCGGACTCACCTCCAGGAGCGCGCGGAAGACGTTCGCCTCATCGACGACGTTGCCGGTCGTCTCGTTGACGATCCGAATGACCGAGTCCTGGGCGCCCGAAACGAAGAGCCGGTCGGGCCGTCCGGACCGGACGCTGAGCGGACTGAAGCCCAGGGGAATTGCGCGCAACACCGTCCGCTGGACCACATCGACCACGGTCGTCTGATTCTCTCCGGACACGGCGACGTACAGTCGGGTTCCATCCGAACTCAAGTCGACGGACATCGGACCTTGGCCCACGACGACGCTCGAGAGCTCGTTGCCCGTGAACGCGTCGAGGAAACTCAGCGTGCTCCCGTCGGGATGGGCCCAGTAAATCATCGGGCGAACCGGGTCGGCGAGGATCTCTTGATCCCCGTTGATCGAGCCACCGCCGGGCGTCTTGATCCCGGCCGTCGGGAAGGGAAGCGATGCCACGGCGGCGAGGACCGTGAGCATGGCAAGACAAACGCCCCACAGCGGCCGAATCATGCGGTAATCGAACCTCTATGAATCTCTCGCTACTTCAAGGCGGATTCGTCCCGGGGAAGCCGTCGATATCTTGCGGCGGCCGGTGACCCATTGTACACCCCGGCGGCCAATTCCTTGTTGATGCCTTCAAAGTCCACTTGCAACATCGAAACGATCCGAGGATTCGCGACATTGAGACGGTAGAACTTGGAATCCCCCACCGAACGAGTAAAGGTCAGCATGTCCTGACCCACCAGCTCATCCACGAGCTTGTAGACGGTGGGTCGGGCGATCTCAGCGAACTCCGCCATCTGGGAGATCGTGTAGTCAAAGGCGGGGTGATCCGCCAGGAAATCAATGAGCCTGACCCGGGGCGCACTGCCGAAGATGTCTGTAAACATTCCTTACACCTGCGTAAAGATAGTTAACACTGGCTCCTTGTACGTTCTCATCCGATTGCCGCCCGCCCGCTTGAGGGACATCTCCAAGGACGGGGCTGCGATTCTCTACACGCTCTATCGCCATACGGTGTTCGGGAAGCACCACATGGTCGAGGATCACCTCCTCCGCGGTTTCCCGCCCGACCAGATTGCGACCCTACGGAGAGCGCTGGAAACACGGAAACGAGAAGGGACCGTCCTCCGGAGGTCCACGAAGCACGGCCCTGCCGCGTACCTACCGCCAAAGCTCGGACGAGAGATCTATGAGCAATTGAAGAAGTACCATCCGTTCCTCCCCAAACCGGCCTGGTAGGCTCGTCTCGCCCTCGCCCCCGCAGGACAAGCGCGGGGACGCGCCCGCTCGCGCGCGGAACCCCCATCCGTGCCGGCACGGTCGGCGATCGAACCTAGCTCGGGGGCTTCGACTCCGGCGGAGCCTGCCCAGGCGGCTTCATGGCCTCCGTGAGCTGGCGAAGGCGTCGGGAAATGAGGACCGCCATCGCGATGACGCCCCCGGCGAGGGCGAAGAGGCCTGCGAAGAAGATCATCACGAACATGAACATAGTCGCGACGAGGCTATCCGGTATGGCGAAGCCGCCGCTCCCGCTGCCGTTTCCCGAGCCGCTTCCGCCGCAGTTGGACGTGCAACCGCCGTTGCCCGTGCTGACCGTCAGCGTGTTCGACGTTGAGGTCTTGTAGCCCGAGCTGTCAATCGCGTCGATGTGAACGTTGTACGAGCCGGAGGACGACGGGGTGCAGGGGAAGTTGTTCGTGTAGTTCGGGGTCGTAAAGGGTTGCGTTGGAGGCGCGCATCCCGGTGCGCTCCCGTTCACCCAGACCGTGAAGGGGGAGCTGCCGCCGCTGGTGAATGAGAGGGAAATCTGCGTTTGCGTCCCCGCCGGAACCGGGTTCGGCGCGAACGACAGGCTGACCGTGAACGCGCCCTCGGCCGCGAGGCGGGTCGTCGGCGCTCGAGCCGGCGCGACGGAAGCTCCGAGAATCCCGAAGGCCGATCCAACAAGGAGCAGGACTATCAGTACCGCCGCGAGGACGCTGCGATGCCGCCGCGCCCTCTCATCCGCCGTCCCGAACATGGCCGCCCAGCTTCCGGTCGTCCTCAAAAATCTAGCGCTGTAAGTATCAACGCGCGCAACGTGTTCACGGCCCCGTCGGGCATTCCGCGAATCCTCTCGCTAGCGAGATCGACGTGTTCTCGCACCCCTTCAAAGACGAGTACGACCGTGACTCCAACGACGGGCTCGGGGCGCTACTATCCGGTCCTCGTTGGATCCGCGAAACCCCAGCTCCCCCACAGGGCGTCAGTCGTTCAGCGATTCGGTCCTCCCCCCGCTAACCTCAAATACATGACGATTCATTACAATGTCATATGAAGAACCTGCAGGTCCGGGTCGGCGAAGACGAGGTCGGCGAGCTCGACCGCCTCGCCGACGACATGAAGCTCTCCCGGTCCGAGGCCGCACGGACGGCCCTCCGAGAAGGAATGCGGAGGCTCCGGATGGACCGGGCTTTGGCCCGATATCTGAACCTCGAGTTCACCCTGAGCCGCGCGGCCCAGTACGCGCGCGTGACGATCCATGAGATGGCCCGCGTGGCGAGCGAGAAGGGCATCCCCTTCTTCCGGTACTCTCTTGTCGAGCTCCGCCGGGATCGCGAACGCGCGGAGGCCTGGCTCGAGGGCTGACCCATGCGAACCTGGGTCGACGCGTCGACCGTCATCGCCCTCGATACGATCGGGGAGGCCGCCCTGCTTCGCGATCTCCTCGGTCGTGTGGCGTTGACACCGGAGGTCGCCGCGGAAGTGTTCAACGGCCGGGAGTCGGAGGCGTTGGGACGCGCCCGC
>VBME01000089.1 GCA_005878995.1 Methanobacteriota archaeon
CCTCGGGCCGCGGGGAGAGTTCCCCGGCGTCGTCGTCCGCGCGAAGCCGGACCCCGCGGCAATCGGGAAGGCGTACAAGGCGTTGCAGCGGAAGATCGTGAAAGCGCTCGAGGCGCGGCCTGCGGAGGAGATCCGCAAAGCGCTGGCGAAAGGCCACTACACGGTCGACGTGGACGGTCAGGTCGTGACGATCGACCCATCGATGGTCCGTCTCGAGTCGACGATGCCGGCGGATGTCGTCCGAGTCGACACGCCCCATGGGCAGATGTTCCTCGACCTACGAGTGACGCCCGAGCTGCAGGCCGAGGCCTATGCGCGGGAGATCATCCGTCGGGTGCAACAGATGCGAAAGGAGGTCGACCTCGAGGTCGACGACTACATCGTGACGGTGGTCAAGACAAAGAAAGAGTTCGCGGCGATGTTGGAACGACAGGCCCCGCTCATCGCACGGGAAACGCACTCCCGCACCCTCACGTTCGCTGACAAGCCCTTCGAGTCGGAGTACACGAAGGAGTGGCAGGATGTGGACGGTCACGCCGTGACGATTGGTCTGACGCCCCTCCATATGTCCGAGGCGCATCGCGAGTTCACGCGGATTCCTGGCATCTCCCGCGCGAAGGCGACGACCCTCTTCGATGCAGGCTACAAGAGCGTCGCAGCGCTCCGCGGAGCGACCAAGCAGGAGCTTGCACAGGTGGAGGGCCTGGATGCCGAGGACGTGAACCGGATCCTGGCCGCGCTCGCGGCGAAGCAGGACACACCCGTCGAGTGCCCAACGTGCGGGGCCTCGGTTCCCTCGACGGCCCGCCGGTGTCCACGGTGCGGCGAACCGATCGCGACCCAATCGTCCACCTGTCCACGGTGCCAGGGTTCGATTCCGCCCGGCGCGGACAAATGCCCAGTCTGCGGTTACGCACTCGCGGCCTCGGGCCCCCGCAGCGCCCCGTCTCGGGTCGCATGCATCGCGTGCGGGGAGCTGATTCCCGCGGGCTCCGTCGATTGTCCGTCCTGCGGGGCCCCCCAGGTACGTCCCATGGAACGGGCCCGGTCGGATGAAGACGAGACGCTGCCCCTTCTGAAGGATTCGTCGTCGTACCTGGTGAAGGAATCGACGCCCGAAGAGGCGTACCGCTTGTTCTTGATCGCCCAGCGGGCGGGCAAGAAAGGGATGGTGATCACGCGGCTCTTCCCGGCGAAGGTCCGGGAGCGGTTCGGCCTGTCGGACCTTCCGATCGTCTGGCTGAGCAACGTCGGCAAGGAGGACTCGGTCCGGCCGAAAGACCTCGAGAAGCTCTCCCTGTCCGCGGAGCAGTTCCTCGTCCGCGAGAAGGGCGTGATCCTCCTGGATGCCGTCGAATACCTCGTCACGAACAACAACTTCCTCACGGTCCTGAGGCTCGTGCAGGCCGTGCGGGATCAAGCCGCCGTCAACAACGGCGTCCTCCTCCTGTCCGTGAACCCGTCCACGTTGGACGCCCACCAGATGACGCTGCTCGAACGCGAGGTCGACCGGGTCGTGGACGCGTCGGCGGGCCCGGCGTCCCCGGGATCGGGCTAGCCGGCGGCGTCAGATGCCCGTCCGAGGACAGTGGCGACGACCTCCGAGAGGCGGGGGACCGTGTCGAAGCGGTCCAGTTCCTCCGGCCGGATCCAGCGGTGCTCGACGTTCTCCCAGTCGAGCCGCACCTGCCGGTTCGGCGCATCGAAGAGGAACGGGTGGACGACGTACATTCGCGCATTATCCCGGGCAAGAATGGGAGCACCTGTGGCACGGAATGTCAGGCCTCTCAGTCCCGTCTCCTCCCGAACTTCTTGTGTTGCGCGGTGCTTCGGATCTTCTCTCCCTTCCAGGTAGCCGGAGACCGCGGACCAGCGACCTCGGAAGCTTCCGACGTCTTCGCTCCGACGCACGATGAGGATGCGCGCTCGGTTTCGGAGGATTACCGAGACCACGGGCGTCGCCTGGACGTCGGGCAGCTCGACGGTCCCGCGATCGCCGTCGACCGTCATCCGATCCCCGGTGCGGAGGCCTCCGACATCGACGCGGTCCACGAGCGGGATGCCCGCGAGGGTCGCGCCGACCGCGACGATCGCCTCGGTCCGAGCGTTCACGATTCCGGCCGGACCGTTGCCCGCTTTGGCGAGGCCGTAGATCAGGTACGACCCGACCGTGCTCCCCTTGCCGCTGGGAAAGGCGAAGATGCGCCCCTGGAGGCGGGGGCGCATGGTCTCGGTCGCTTGGTCGAGGACTTCGCCCGTCCGTGGGTCGACGCCCCCGACGAACGAGAACGGCGCGTGACTCACAATCGCCGTTCCCGCGGCATGCCCCGGCACGATCCCCCGCCCGCGGATTTTCACGCGTACCGCTCCAGCAGCCTATCGAGGTCGTCGAAGATGACCTTCTGTTTGCACAGACTTGGCAAGTAGTACGCTCCCTTGCCCGACGGCGTCGCGACCGTCCCGAACCGATGCTCCAGGAGGGTGACCTCCAAGCAGGTGTCGGCGAGGACCCGGCCGCCGTTCCGTTCGAGTGCGGCGACCGCCTCGGGGTTCGCATCCCGAACGATTCGGCTCGTGAACACCCAGACCGGGATACGAGGAGGCCGCCGTTCGACCTTGCGCGCGACTTCCTTCAACTCTTCCGCGGAAAGCTGCGGGGAGCCGAGGCCGATCATCTCCGCTTCCGTTCCGTCCGTGTGGGCCCGCTTCGCGGCCGTCAGGTCAGCGCGGGTGATCCGGAGGGACTTCAGCCCTCTGACCCGGACCTTTCGAGTCTCTGGAGTGACTCCCTCGAGATGAAACATCGCACAACTCCCGGATGAGGCGAGGGCGGCCCCCAACCACTTCAGATCCGTTTCGTTCCCGCGGAAGCCGCGGAAGAACGGGAGGCCGTCTCCCACCTGTTCGCCCGCGACGAGGCCGATCAAGGAGTAGTCGATCCCCCGAGGCTTCGTGTCCGCGGTCACGACGACCGTCGGAAGCCGAGCCCGATCCGTGTGCAGCCCGTAATCCGGCGTCGCTCCGACGACCGCTGCGGCGAGCGCGGAGGGCCCGCTCTCGCGGTTCGAACGGGCGCCGAGGACGGAGTTCGCGAAACAGACCGCATTCGATTCGGCCCACGCGAGGTGATCGCCGAATTTCGGTCGGACTCCGAGCAGATATGGCGTGCACGAGAAAATGGGTTGGACACCCATCGCGACGTAGGCGCGGGCGATGCGACCCTGCTTTTCCGCGAACTCTGGGGGGACGCCTAGGTCCCGCCATTGGGCGAGATCCGTCCCGAGTGGATTGACGGTCGTGGGCACCGCGACCTTTGCGTCGCGCGCGAAATCCTCGAGGAAGTCCAAGCCGGCATCCCCAATCAGCTTGTAGGACGCCCCGGACACGTGGGCGGAGGCAATCGGCACGAGGCGCTCTGCTTCGGAAATCCGCGCGACCGTCTCGAGAATTCGGAGGGACGTGCGTTGCGCATTCGTCCCCGCCTCGAGAAGCCGGCGGTGGGCCTGCGTGAGGCGCACTCAGGTCGCCCCCTGGAGGACCGATTGCGCGACGCGTCGGATTTCGTCGGGCTTCGCGGGGTACGCGATGAGCTTCACGCGAATGTCGATTGTGTCGGAATCGCCGGCCACCTCGAACGTTTCCCGGTACGCCGCCTGTTTGTCGAGCCGAAAGTGCAGGAACCCATCTTCGTCGAGTCGTGCTTCGACGTCCTTCACGATCCAGGAGGGCAGACCCGCCGCGGTCCACCGCTCCCAAACGGTCCGGATGGCGGCGGCTTTCTCGACCCGACGCGTCAACCGGACGAGCGGGTTCCCGAAGTAGCCCTCGAGCGATTCGCGGGAGGTGTCTCCCTCCGGGCACGCGAATGCGAGGGCGGTTGCGACCCGCGCTTCCTCCTCCGTCGCGTGGCAAAACGTGCGGGCCTCGATTCGTCGGATGGGCAGGCTAACCATGGAGCCGCCCCAAGGCTGCCCGGGCCTGCCGTCGGAAATCCTCGAGGCTCCCTTCGTTCACGAGGACCAGGTCGGCGATCGCGATGACATCCCCGAGCCCCCAGCTGAGCTCCCGCACGTCCCGCACTCGGAAGGCCTCGACGCTCATCGCGTCGTCGGGGCGGCGACGGCGCATCATACGCTCGTACCGGGTCTTTGGAGACGCATGGACGGCGAGCACGACAAGGCCCTCGCCGAACGCCTTCCGGAAGACATCGAGCTCCGCGCGACCGCGGAGGCCATCGACGAGGACGTGCTCGCCTCGGATGCGAGGGAGGGTCCGCTCGGCCCAGATGCCGAACCCGTGTGCTTGCCGTTCCGCATGGGCCATTCCCCCCACCGCTTCGTCGGTGATTGGCAGGCCCCGCCTCGTGGCCTCCTCTCGGACGACGTCCCCCATTCGGACGATCGAGAAGCCGAGGTCTCTCGCGACGCCCAGGAGCTCGTCCTTCCCGCATCCCGGCATGCCGGTCACACAAACGACCTTCACGCGCCGCGATGAAAGGGACGATTCACTTAAGCGTTTCCTGAGCGGATTCGAAAACGTTGCAGGCCGTCCCATTCCCCTGAGGAATCGAGAGTGATTGACCAAACCCGATCCGACCCCGGGCGCGCGTCGTGAAATCCCGAGAGCAAAATAGAAATACCCACGGCCCGTAAGTCGAGCGGGAGGCCGACGATGCCCCTGGACCTCGACCTGAAACAGCTCCGATTCGGGACGGAATTGCTGAAGCGCGGGTTCGCGAAGATGCAGAAGGGGGGCGTCGTGATGGACGTCACGAACGCGGAGCAGGCCGCGATCGCCGAGGAGGCCGGCGCCGTTGCCGTAATGGCGCTTGAGCGAGTCCCCGCGGATATCCGCGCGGCGGGCGGCGTGGCCCGGATGGCCGACCCCACGAAGATCCAGGAGATCATGGACTCCGTCACGGTGCCCGTGATGGCGAAGTGCCGAATCGGCCACGAAGCGGAAGCGCGCGCCCTCGAATCCCTCGGCGTCGACATGATCGATGAATCCGAGGTCCTGACGCCCGCGGACCCGTTCTTCCATGTGAACAAGAGGGCATTCAGCGTGCCGTTCGTCTGCGGCTGCCGAAACCTCGGCGAAGCCGTTCGACGAATCTGGGAAGGGGCCGCGATGATCCGCACGAAAGGCGAGGCCGGCACAGGCGACATCATCGAAGCGGTCCGACATGTGCGCCTCGTGAACAGCGCGATCGCCGAACTGAAGAGCAAGAACAAGGAACAGCTCTACGTCATCGCCACGAAGTTCTCGGGCAGCTACACCACGCTGCTCAAGGAGATCCGGGCGGCGCACGGCGAGGAGGCGACTGTCTCCGAGGCGGACATCGTCTTCGCGGACACGAACCTCGACACGATCACGGAAGGCCTGTTCCAGATCCTTTCGGAAATCAAGAAGATTCAGCGGCTTCCTGTCGTGAACTTCGCCGCGGGGGGCGTTGCGACCCCGGCTGACGCGGCTCTGATGATGCTCATGGGCTGCGACGGCGTCTTCGTCGGTTCCGGAATCTTCAAGTCGGAAAACCCGGAGAGCCGCGGCCGCGCCGTGGTCGATGCGGTCGCGCACTTCGATGATCCCGCCACGGTGGCGGAGGTCTCGAAAGGCATCGGTCTCCCGATGAAAGGCCTCGACGCTAAGGCGCTACCGGTCGAGGCGCGCCTTCAGGACCGCGGCTGGTGACCTTCGCCAGAAGAAGTTCGAGGACCTCCGGCACACCCTCTCCGGTCAGGACGGACACTCGCGGGTACTTCGACGGCGTGGCAACGAGATCCGCTTTCGCCTCGACGACTGCGATCGGGACGGACGAGAAGAGCGCCTGGACCTCGTCAAGGAGGCGCCGTTGGGCATCGAGCGGATAGCCGCATGATTCGCTCGGATCCAGGAGAAATACGACCCCGTCCGCGACATGCGTCAGGGCCGCAATCGCCTGTCGCTCCATCTTGTTCCGCTCCGCCATCGGCCGGTCGAGGATCCCGGGGGTGTCGAGGATCTGGTAACGCATGGCCCCCCGTTCAATGTGCCCGAGCGACACGCCCTGCGTCGTGAACGGATACGCCGCGATCTTGGGACGACCGGTGGAAACCGCGCGGACGAAGGAACTCTTGCCGACGTTCGGATAGCCGGCCACGACGATCGTCGGCACGGCCGGATCGATCTCCGGGACGCGCCGGAACGCGCGACGGGCCTCGATGAGGGCGTCCAGGTCTGACGAGACCTGCGTCACGAGCGAGGAGAGACGGCCGTACGCCTCTCGGCGCAGGCCCCCAATCGCGGGGCCGGAGGCCCGGCCGATCCGACGGCGGTATTCGCGGGTGATCTCGCGGGCCCGGTCCGCGGCCCATCCCGCGGCCGCGAGATGCTTCTTGAGCTTGCCACGGTCCACGAGGACGTCGACCAGCTCCCGGTAGAAGGGCGGCAGTCGGTCCAAGCTCGGGAAACCGGCGACGTAGCCGCGCAAGGTCTGCGTGATGGCTTCGCCGGCCACCCGAACGCGCGCCACCCCGAGGTTCCGTGCCCGCGTCGCCCGGTCCGGCCCTTTCGCCGTCGCCTTCGCGGCCCGGCCGAACGCCTTGTCCAAGAGCGACTGGGCGGTGAGGATCGAGGGGAGCTCGAACACGTCCGGTCCCAACGCGGACGCGAGATAAAGGATGTGGTCCTCAGACGTGGATCAGGTTCGCTCCGATCACGAAAGCCATCGCGAGGATCGCGACTCGGTTCACAGCGGCGAGGAAGTTCGCGATCAGGAACATGTTCCGTTCAAGCGCCTTGCCCTCTTCGTTGAAGACCGAGTAAACGTAGATTGGAATCGTGTCGCTCATCATCGGGACGCTGAGGAGCAAGTACAGGCCCGTATATCCGGTCCGACCGACGAACTTCTCCGCCTTGGCGACGAACCATCGTGCCACGCGCCAACGGTCGGACCACTTCCGGACGGATCCCTCGAGGTTCAGCCCGAGGAGGAAGATGAGCCACGCGCCGACCGTCTTGCCCGCCGCGATCGCGAGGGCGATGCCGGTCAGGTAGCCCCATCGGCCATCGATCAGCGGCAGGAGGAGCGCAATCTCGATTGGAATCGGCAGGATGAGCGCGACCAATACGGCGTAGACGAACGCCAGGAGCATGTAGAGCCACGGCGTGTTGTACGCGTCGTTCAGGACCTGGATGAGGTCGACCACGGGTCCTCGTCGTCGTATCCGGTGTGGGTAATAAAAGGCGCCGTCGTGAGTTCGTTCAGTGCAAAATAGGGTGGAGCTGGCCATCCGTCGTCAGGAGGACGACCCGGCTGTCTTCGCGCTCCGCCGCGACTTGGTATCCGATGCGGTCCGCCAAGCCCTCCGCGAAACGTCGGATCGAGGCGTGGCTGGGCACGTTGTTCGCTTCGAGCCGCAACCGGCTCTCGCCGACGAAGCTGTAGCCCTTGCACTCGATGAACATCGGGCGTCCGATCCGGTCGAGTTCGGCGTACTCGTCCTCCCAACCAAGGTTCCATCCCTCGACGAGGGTGTGGCGGATCACCGTGCGCGTCGCCAAGGTTGGCAAGAGAGCGAGCGTCTCCTTCAGTTTCTTCCATTCGTGGTCCGACTTCGCCGCGACGAGCTTGCGATAAATCCCCTCGTTGGGCGCGGCGACCGTCACATACAGCTGGGTGGGCAAGCGGCCCTCCGCGTGCATTCGGCGGAGGACCGCCGGGGTCGTCCCGTTCGTCACGAGGAACGTCGACATCTTCCGACGTTTGAATTCGTCAATCATTTCGCCGAGCCGCTTGTACAACGTCGGCTCTCCCGTGAGGCTGATTGCGACGTTCGTCGGGTGCCACGCCTCGAGGAACCGCTCCGGGCTGACGTTCGGGTTGCCCTTGAAGCCGCTCAGCAATTCACGTTGCCCCCGGATCGAATCATCGACGATGAACGAGGGGTCGTCCGCCACGCGAAGCGAATCGGATCCCCATTCCTGGGTGCGCCAGCAAAATTGACAGGCGAGGTTGCAGGCGTCGACCGCGGGCGTCATCTGGAGGCATCGGTGGCTCTCGATCCCGTAGAACGTCTGCTTGTAGCAACCGACGCCCTTGGTCAGGCTCGCCTTCGTCCAATGACAGAGCTTCACACCGCTGTGTTCCCCGACGATTCGGTACCCTTGGCGCTCGAGCACTTCCCGTTTCTCGGAATCCACGGCCGACCGCATGCCCCGCGGGGCTAAAGGGCTTTCGCGCGGCGCGCGATCGGGGCGGCGGGGGTCGCTTGCGGCGGCGGATGCAGGGCGATCAGATCGATGTCGCCGGGATGAAAGGCCGCAGAGCGGTACAAGCCGCTTTTCGCGTCGATTTCGAGGAGACGATCGAGGCGGCTCGAAAAGACGAGGTCCTGGATCTTAAATGTCCGCCCCTGGTGCCGGAATGGATGCGCGACATTCGTCGCGAAGGCGGCCTCGACCCATTCGCGCTGCACTCCCAAAACCCCTCGGAACACCCACCACGGATCGAAGTGCAGGAGGGCGCCGAACTCTTCGAGCGGGACGGACTCGATCGGCCGGAGTTCGCTCAGGCGCGCCGTGGTTCGGTACCGATAGTTGTCGAGACGGAACGGACCCTCCAGGATTCGCGGGGGGAAACCAAGGAGGTCCACGACCACGAACGGAACCCGCCATCGCCGATCGACGAACGGAAACACGTAGCGAGCCGCTCGTTCGGTGTCACCGAAGATGATGTAGCGGTCGACGAGGCCGCGCTGTCGAACTCCCTCCTCAGGCCCCGTCGTCCTCCTCCTCGTCGAACGAATGAAGCCTGCCTTCTCGGCTCGGGCGCGCGCGTGGACGCGGGACCATCGCGGCTTTCTCCAACAAGTGCTTCACCGCGTGGCTCGCCTCGGGCTCGTCCAGCAGGAAGGCGGCCTCTCGCTCGTCGAATCCAAGCTCCGCGGTCATGTGGATCCGGAGCTCTTCGTCGTTTGCGAAGAGCGCCCGAATCGACGCGAGGAGCTCGGTGAGGACGAGGTTCTGGGATACATGGAGGGCTCGCGCCAGTTTCTTCGCCGCCGAGTTGCGGGCGCCTCGCTGCGCGCGGGATCGTGCCATCTGAATCAGGTAAGATGGGAATTCGAGCTGGCCGCCGCGGGCTCGGCCTTTCCGGGCCACCGCGACGCCGCTCGACATCAACTCGGTTGCGTACGACCATAGGCCGTACTTCTGCCGCCGACGGGTGCGCCCCAGGAAGATGTCGGAACGGCTCAGCGCATCATAGCCGCGTGCCAAGTCGTCGGGACGGGAAAATTCGTGAGCGAGGTTCTGGTCCACCCACAGGATGAGGTCCTCCGGGGATTCGCCGAGTTCGCGCGCGGCATCCCGCGCCCGGCGCGCGTCGCCGGATCGCAGGATCTCCTCGACGGCCGGGAAGATCGTCACCTCGCGATCCCGGTAGCCCAGCGATCCCGTCGCTTCCGCACGGATCGCCTCCCTTCCCACCGCGAGAGACTCGAGGTCGTTGATCGCAGAGCGGAGATCCCCGCTCGACCGCTCGACGATCACCTCGAGCACTTCGTCGGCTACCTCACGCCCTTCCTTGGCAGAAATGGTCCGGAGTATGTTTTTCATTGCGTCCTCGTGAACACGTTGAAATTTCACGGTCTTGCATAGCCGCTTGAGGGACGAAGAACGACGCGTCAACGCGTAGTAGTCGTTCGCGATCAGCGCGACGGGTTGTTGCGTCGTCTGGATCATCTCGACGATCGCCGCGATCCCGCCCCGGTCCTCTCGGCCGAAGACGTTGTCGGCCTCGTCGAGCACGATCAGCTTGCGGCCGCCCTCGTCCGCGCGGACGAACTCGCCGGTGTCCGTGAACGTCTGCAGGACGGCTCCGCGCGTCGCGACCTTGTGAATTGCCTCGGCGTTGCGGCTTTCCGAGGCGTTCATCTCCACCACGCTTACTTCTCCGCCCAGCTGGTCATCGACACCGCGAGGAAAGGCTCGTGACCGTGATAACCTTATCAACGGGGTGACGAAATCGCATGGAATAGGTTCGACATTATATTCGTATAGCTGTTACAAGACCGCGTGTGAAAGTATATGCGACAGCTATACAGGCTTTTTGGGGCTCACTTTCGTCCATCGAGGACCGAGCTCTCGTACAAGTCACAAAGTTCACGCAGAAACTCGTCGTATGTCTTCCGGAACTTTAGGCGGTAGAGACGATCGCGCGTCGCCGCGGTGAGTTGAATCGTCGTGATGTCCTTGACATTCTCTGTCATGGTGACCCCACTCCGTATAGTGTTATGTGTGGACATAGGACTATTGGTTGTCAACCGGCGAGTCAGTTCCGTCCCATTCATGTTCGGTAGACCGAGGAAGAATGGAAATGTAGGTGCCTAGCATAGTAAGTTCGAGTTCGATGGAGGATGCAGTTTGCGGCGCCAGGCTCCATGATGGCGTTACAGGCACGGCAAAGGGCGCGAAAACCGCCTTCGCCTCGAAGGATGTTCATTGACACATCCGCGGAGTGACTCTTGCGGGTCAAATGGGTGCCTCCGCCGTTGATGTGATCAAACTCGAGCCGATTCGGCCCATCAATCTGGCTCCACCCGCAACACGCGCAGTGGGGTTCGCCGCCCGAGAGAAGCTTCAAAGCTCGGATTCGACGATTTCTGCGATCGCGGCGACCGTACGCGCGCACCGTGTCCGGATGCGCCTTACGCCACCGTTTCGATCTTTCGGCCTGTGCCGAGGGCATGGGGATACTCCAGGCGAAGAGATGCCGATTACATCTCGCCGGGGAGGTACGCGAAACTATCCCTGCCACCAAGACCTTCTCTAGCTCGTGGCCCGTCTGCTCACGCGACGTAGTCTTCGAGTCGGAGTTGCGGCGGATCCGCCTTTCGCTGATCGGGCCGGCGGATGCGACGTTGCATCTCCTGTTGGACGCGGTTGAAGGTGTCGATTTCAATGAGCGGGTCGTGCTTTCCCCGTTTGATCGCGCCGTTCAGTCGGGCGAGGCCACAATACACCGGGTTGCTCAGGATGTTCGCAATCGTTTGACTGGCCCACGCGCGCCCGGTCTTCGTCCGGAATCCGTCCCGGTTGAGCTCCTGGCAGATCTTCGCGATCCCCTTGCCCTCGAGGTATCGGCGGAAAATCAGGGAGACGACCCGAGCTTCCTCGACCTTGACCTGGAGGACGCCCTCTACATAGTCGTAGCCATAAGGACTCGCATAGGTCAGGAACGCGTTCGCTTTCTTCACCGCGTTGTTGAGCGCCTCGACATTCTGCAACCCGCGCGCGCGGCGGAGGACTTCGCGCTCATTCAGGTGGCGCTCCGTGCACAGTTTCTGCAACGCTTCCTCCTCCGTCTCGGCGACGTAGTGCTGGAGCATTTCGCGGGTCGACCCGAACCGCATGTACACTTCCCAGAACAACAGAGCGTCTAAGGGGGCTCCGTCTGCGCAGTGTTTGCACAGGACGACCTTCTCCCGACGTACCGTCGGATCGGCGCGAGGGTTCGCATCAACCTCGTGGCTCACGAGATTCTTGGGAGCCCAGCAGCGCAGGCACCGGCCGTCCACGCTCACGCCTCCAAGTGGACCGGAGGCGAACGGGCGGTCGAAAGCAACGCCCGCGAGCGGAGCCGCTCCTGGACCTCGTTGAACACCTCGACCGACACGAGCGGCTTGTGGTCCGACTTCCGGAGGAACTCGTCCCATCGCAGGTATCCGGCGTAAACGGGATTGTGGACGATCCGGTGGATCTTGACGGGCGTCCATGAGGTATCCCGTTTCGTTCGCCGCCCTTCGGCGTTGAGGTCCGATGCAATTTCCTCGAGGGTCCGGCCATCGAGGCAGAGCATGAACATCTCTCGGACGACCTCCGCTTCCGCGGCGTTCGGGACGAGTCGGCCACCGGTCAGCTCGTAGCCCAGGGGAGGATGGAACCCGAGGATGCCGGGACCGACCTTCGCCTTCTGAGACATCCCCATGTACACCCGCTCGCCGATCTGTTCGGACTCGAGCTGCGCGATCCGTTGAATGATGTCCATCACGAACCGGCCCATCGCGGTCGACGTGTCGAGGGACTCCGAGGCAGAGACGAAGTCCTTCCCCCATTCCCGGAGGTTCTCCATCATGTCCATGA
>VBME01000205.1 GCA_005878995.1 Methanobacteriota archaeon
GATCCAGCCGGGCGAGGTCCACGCGATCATGGGCCCGAACGGTAGCGGAAAGACGACGCTGGCCCAGGTCCTGGCCGGCCGCGTGACGTACGAGGTCACGGGCGGCACGGCCCGCTTCGAAGGGAAGGACCTGCTCGCGATGAAGCCCGAGGACCGCGCCCGCGAAGGCGTGTTCATGGCGTTCCAATACCCTGTCGAAATCCCCGGCGTGAGCAACGCCTACTTCCTGAAGGCCGCCCTGAACGCGATCCGGAAGTACCACGGGCAGGACGAGATCGACGCGATGGACTTCGTGACCCTCGTGCAGGACAAGGCGAAGCTCCTCGGCCTCGACGAGACGTTCATGAAGCGCGGCCTGAACGAAGGCTTCTCGGGCGGCGAGAAGAAGAAGAACGAGGTGTTCCAGATGGCGGTCCTCGAGCCGAAATTCTGCGTCCTCGACGAGACCGACTCCGGACTCGACATCGATGCCTTGCGGCTCGTGGCGAACGGCATCAACGCGATGCGTAGCCCGAAGCGGGCGATGCTCGTCGTCACGCACTACCAGCGTCTGCTCGACTACGTCGTTCCGGACGTCGTCCACGTCCTCGTCGACGGGAAGATCGTGAAGAGCGGGGATGCGGATCTCGCGCGAAACCTCGAGAAGCATGGATACGGCTGGATCCTCGAGGAGGCCCCGAGGCCAGCGCCCGCGCGTCCGTGAGGCCGGTGACGGACGTGGCCGTGGCCGTCGACGCGAAGCAGACGTATGTCGCGGAGTTCGCGTCGTCGGAAAAGGAACTCGGCGGGCCGAAGTGGCTCCGCACGCTCCGCCAGAACGCGATTGCGCGGTTCGAATCCCTTGGATTTCCAACGCAGAAGCACGAGGAATGGAAGTACACGAACCTCGCGCCGCTTCTCCGTGCCCCATTCAAGCCCGCGATCTTGGCGCGCCCGGACGGGGTCGTCGCAGAGAAGCTGGAACCCTTCGGGTTCGGCGTCTTGAAGACGAGCCGGGTCGTCTTTGTGAATGGCCGATACGCCCCTCGACTCTCCTACCTGCGATCCTTGCCGGAAGGCGTTCGGATCGGGTCCATGGCGGAGATGCTTCGTTCGGAGCCGCGGGCCCTGGAGAAGCACGTGGCTCGCTATGCGAGCTTCGAGGCCGATTCGCTCGTCGCGTTGAACACGGCGTTCTTCCAGGACGGCGCGTTCGTCGAGATCCCAAAGAACACGGTCGTGGACGAACCGATCCATCTTCTCTTTCTCTCGGCGTCGAAGGACCTTCCCATCGTTGCCTACCCCCGGAACCTGATCCTCCTTGGAGCGAACAGCCACGCGACCGTCATCGAGACGTACGCCGGCTGGGCGCCGGACGTGACGTTCGTGAACGCGGCGACGGAGGTCGTCGTCGGACCGGCCGCCGTCCTCGAACACTACAAGGTGCAGCGGGAGTCCGAGCGGGCGTTCCATTTCGGGACGATGACCATCGACCAGGAGCGAGATTCCTCCGTGACGGCGCACTCGATGTCCTTCGGCGGCTCCCTGTCGAGGAACAGCGTGTCCACGATCTTCCGCGGGCAAGGCGGGAGCCTCACGCTGAACGGGATCTTCATGCCCCGGGAGACGCAACAACACGACAACTACACGCGGATCGATCATGTGGCGCCCGCGTGCACGAGTGTCGAGCTGTACCGCGGCATCCTCGACGGCCGGTCGCGCGGCGTGTTCAACGGGAACATCTACGTCCGGAAGGACGCCCAGAAGACGGTCGCGCGGCAGACGAACAAGAACCTCCTCCTTTCGAAAGAGGCGTTCGTCGACAGCACGCCCGGCCTCGAGATCCTCGCGGACGACGTGAAGTGCAATCACGCGTCCACGATCGGCCAGCTCGACGATAACGCCGTGTTCTACCTGCGATCCCGCGGCATCGACGAGGAGGCCGCGCGGAACGTCCTGACCTACGCCTTCGTCGCAGATGTCGTGAATCAGGTTCGGGTCGCGCCGATCCGCATCAAACTCGATCAGCTGATTCTCTCGCGGCTCCCGAAAGGAGCGGGACTCGGCGAGACCTTATGATGAACGAATCCGTTACGAGAGGGTCGGGATCCATGGCCCGCCGAGAGGCCTTCTGATGGCCGACCTCCGAGAGCTCTACCAGGACACGATTCTGGACCACAGCAAGAAGCCCCGCAACTTCCGCGAGATCCCGGGCGCCAGCGCGAAAGCCGTCGGGCACAACCCGCTCTGCGGGGATCGGGTGACCGTCTACCTGCGCCTCGACGACGGGAACATCGCGGACATCGCGTTCATCGGCCAGGGCTGCGCCATCTCGAAGGCGTCGGCCTCCCTGATGACGGACGCGGTGAAGGGCAAGTCGAAGGCCGAGGCGACCCGCCTGTTCGAGCGATTTCGCAAGATGGTCACGGGCCGTCCCGGGGATCCGATCGACGCGTCCCTCGGCAAGCTCGCGGTCCTCTCGGGCGTCTGCGAGTTCCCGGTCCGCGTGAAGTGCGCGAGCCTCCCGTGGCACACGCTCGAGGCGGCGCTCGAGGCGAAGCAGGAGACCGTGTCCCTGGAGTGACGATGACCGTCACGGACCTCCCTCCGACTCCGTTGCGGGAGGATGCGGGACGCTTCGTGACGATCGGCAACGCCCCCACCTCGGAGCTCGTCCGCAGTCTGTCCCGAAGTCGAGACGAACCGGATTGGATGCTCCGCCACCGGTTGCGGGCCTTGGAACGACTCCGATCGGACGGCGTGCCGGCGTGGGCCGCGTTCCTGCGGGATGTGGACTTCGCGGGCATCGTAACCGCGCAAGGGGCGCCACACTCGCCCGAGACCACGAAGGATGGATCGAGTAGTCTGCCGGGCCTCGGCGCGCTCGCCGAATCCGAGGAGGCGTACCGTTCCGTCCGGCGAGACCTCGAGTCCCGCGGCGTGCGCTTCTCCGGATTGGGGTCCGCTCTCGCATCGACTCCGAACCTCGTGAAACCGCATTTCGGCACCGCGGTTTCCATGGACGACCATCCGTTCGCCGCCCTCAACGGGAGCCTTTGGACGGGCGGGTCCTTCGTCTACGTCCCGCCGGACGTGCATCTCGAGATTCCGCTCCAGGCCGAGATCCGCGCGGACTACGAGACGGTCGAGCCGTTCGAGCGCAACCTGATCGTCGCGGACGCCGGCGCCCAGGTCACGTATATCGAGGGGTGCACGGCACCCGTGTACACGCCGGACCAGCTTCACGTGTCCGCGATCGAGGTCATCGCGTTGCCCCGATCTCGCGTGAGGTACATCGCGCTCCAGAACTTCTCCCGAGAGGTCGACAACCTCGTCATGAAGCGCGCGCTCGTGCACGAAGGCGCGACGATCGAGTGGGTCGATGCGAACCTGGGCTCGCGCCGCACATGGAAAGTGCCTCGCGCCGACCTCCTCGGTCCGGGGGCCGTCGCCGAATTCGTCGGAGTCGCCCTCGCGGGCAAGCGACAACACCAAGACGTCGGGGCGGAAGTCGTCCACCGCGCACCCCGAACCCGCTCGGCGATTGTGAACCGCGGCATCGTCCACACCGGCGGTCGCGCGACCCTGCGGTCGGGGGTCCACGTGGCCCCGCAAGCCTCCGGGGCCATCGCGTCCATCGAATGGTCGGCCCTCATGCTCGACGCCGAGTCGCGAGCGGAGACCGTGCCCTCGATCGAGCTCGACGAAGCGGACGCGGAGATCGTCCAGGCCGGAACCATCCGCAAGGTCAGCGACGAGATGCTGTTCTACATGGCCAGCCGCGGTGTGACGCGCGACGAGGCCCTGCGGATGGTCGTCCTCGGGGCCGCGGACGCGGCGATGGCGCGTATCCCCGTCGAGTACGCGGTCGAAGTCGAGCGACTCATCGAGCTGGAGCTCGGGGGCGGCGTCGGATGACCGCGTCACGAGAAAACTCAAGTAGGGAGGCGGTCATGGCAAGAAAGGACCGCATGGCGAAACCGGCCAAGATGCTGTTGAACGTGCCCGCCATCCAGGCGGACTTCCCCATCCTCAAGCGGACGGTGCGGGACAAGCGGCTCGTGTACCTCGACAGTGCGGCGACGTCCCAGAAGCCGAAACAGGTCATCGAGGCCACGTCCGACTACTATTCGCGGTACAACGCGAACGTCCATCGCGCGATCTACGAGCTCGGCGAAGAGTCCACCCGGGAGTACGAAGGCGCGCGGGAGAAGGTCGCGGACTTCATCCACGCGAAATCAGCGAGTGAAATCGCGTTCACGAAGTCGACGACGGAGTCGATCAACGTCATCGCATACGGCTACGGGCTCAAAGGCAAGCTCCAGAAGGGCGACGAGATCCTCGGCACCGTGATGGAGCACCATTCGAATCATGTGCCTTGGCACTTCGTGAAGGACCACAAGGGCGCGGTCCTGAAGTACGTCGACGTCGCCGACGACGGCACCCTGAAGATGGAGCAGTACGACGACCTCCTCACCCGCCACACGAAGATCGTGACGGTGACCCTGTGCTCGAACGTCCTCGGGACGATCAATCCGGTCAAGGAGATCGCGAAACGGGCCCATGAGGTCGGCGCGCTCTGCGTCGTCGATGCGGCCCAGGCGGCTCCCCACATGCCGATCGACGTCCAGAGCCTCGACGCGGACTTCCTCGCGTTCAGCGGGCACAAGATGCTGGGGCCGACGGGGATCGGCGTCCTCTACGGCAAGGCGGAACTCCTCGAGGAAACGGAACCGCTCCTCGGCGGCGGCGAGATGATCCGCGAGGTCCACCTCGGCTGGGCCAAGTGGAACGACGTCCCGTACAAGTTCGAGGGCGGCACGCCGAACATCGCGGGCGCGATCGGCCTCGGCGTCGCGGTCGACTATCTCACGAAACTGGGGATGGACGCGGTCCGGGCCCACGAGATGGAGGTCACGCAGTATGCGCTCGAGAAGTTCGACCGTCTGAAGGGCGTCACAACGTATGGACCGAAGGATGTCAAGAAGCGCGCTGGGGTGGTGTCCTTTACGATCGAAGGCGCGCATCCGCACGACATCGCCTCGATCCTGGAC
>VBME01000113.1 GCA_005878995.1 Methanobacteriota archaeon
GGCTCCGCCATCGCGAGGAACAAGACATCGACGATGCGCTGCGACGTCTCCACGTTGCCCGCAGCAACCGCGGCAGGAGGCCGAGGACGGACGAGACTCCCTTCTTCCGCGACCACCTGAACAGGGCGATAGGCGCCCGCATTGCGGGGTGCGGCCGGGTCCGTCAGGCACCGCACGACGTAGTACGTGGCGCTCAGAGTCACCGCAAAGGGTGCGTTGAGGTTTCCGCGGACCTGCCGGTCCGTCCCGGAGAAGTCCACCGCGATGCCGGATCCCCCGACCGCGATCTCCGCGCGAATCCGGATGAACTCCGGCTCTTCCGGTGACGCGCCCTCCAAGACGTCTTCCGCCGCCCATGTCCCACGAGGCAGGGAGGAGATCGCGGCACGCACCCGACGCTCTGCATAATCAAGCAGTTCGTCGATCGACCCGCGAAGACGCGTCACCCCCATCCGTGCCGCGACCTCGGCGAGCCGACGGGCGCCGAGCTGGTTTGCCGCGACCTGAGCGCGCAAGTCCCCGAGCCGCTCCGCGGGATTCAAGGTCTCCTCGCGAAACCGGTCGAGGACCACGGCCCGCTCCCGTCCACGGTCTAGGAGCTTCTGCGGTTCGAGCACGAGACCTTCCTCGTCGAGCCGCGTCGCGTCCGCAGGCATCGAGCCGGGCGTTCGACCCCCGATGTCCGCGTGGTGCGCCCGGTTCACCGCGAACCCGAGGAGGCCGTCACGAAAGAATACGGGCCGAATCAGGGTCACGTCCGGGAGGTGCGTGCCGCCTCGATACGGGTCGTTGAGGATGATCTGGTCGTCCTCACGGAGCGTCCCGGGGAAGTCCCGCAAAACCGCCTCGACCGCGAGCGGCATGGAGCCCAAGTGGACCGGGATATGCTCTGCCTGCGCAACCATCCGGCCCTCCGCGTCGAAGAGCGCGCAGCTCGCGTCCATCCGCTCCTTGATGTTCGGGGAGTACGACGTCCTCCGAAGCGCGACGCCCATCTCCTCCGGGATGAACGACAAGGCGGTCTGGAAGACTTCAAGTTCCGCGGGGTTCACGCACCCACCTGAATCTCGAGCGTGCCACGCGATCCGATTCGGAATCGAGCATCGGGAGGGACCACGGTGGTCGCACCGTCCTCGGCGACAATCGCAGGCCCCTCCGCCTGAAAGCCCGGTTTCAACGAGGTTCGTTCGAACACAGACGCGATCGTCCAGCCGTCCTCAAACAGGACTTGACGGGTCGAGACGCGCGGTGCCGAGGCCGCGGACACAGCGGGAACCGCGACGGTCCGCGGGATCCGGCCGATCAGTCGGATCGTGACGAGCTCGATGAGCTCCTTCGTCGCGGCGTATCCGAACCGTCGCCGGTGCTCCCCCCGGAAGGCGGCGCCGAGGTTGCCGCGAAGCGGGACGTTGATCTCGTAGCTCTGCCCATGGTATCGGAGGTCCGCGCTCCCCGTGAGCACGGCCTTCCGGGTATCTAATCCGTGTTGTCGGAAAACGGCCCGAGCCCGCGATTCGAACGATCGGATCGTGCGCTCGATGATGGCCTTTGCTCGTTCAATCGGGCGCACGACGGTCTGACTATATTCTAGCTGTATCGGTGAAATCAGGATCCCGTAGGCCGAGAACGCCCCCGGCAAGAACGGAACGTGGACACGCGGAATCCCGAGGTCCCTTGCGAGCGCCCATGCGTGCATCGGGCCGGCGCCTCCGAAGGCCAGGAGGGTAAACTCGCCCGGATCGAGCCCCCGACGGGCCAGAACGATTCGCATCGCTTTCGCCATGTTCGCGCGTACGACCCGCTGGACGCCCAAGGCCGTTTCATCGGCCGACAGTCCCATCGTCTCGCCGAGTCGGTCGATCCCTTTCGCCGCGAGATCTCGCTCGAGTGGAAGACGACCGCCGAGGAGACTCGGCCCCAACGCGCCCGCGAAGAGGTCCGCGTCCGTGACGGTGGGGAACGCCCCGCCTTTCCCGTACGCCATGGGACCGGGATCCGCCCCGGTACTCTGAGGACCGACGCGCAAGGCGCGACCCGTGTCGAGCCACGCGAGGCTCCCGCCACCCGCCCCGACCGATTCGATGTCCAGGATCGGGAGGGCGATCGGGAACGTGTCAATCAACGCCTCCGTGGTCCACGATGCCGCACCCCGCACAATCGTCGAGAAGTCCGCGCTCGTCCCGCCCATGTCGAACGTCAACAGGTTCTGCGGGCCCGTCGTCCTCGCGAGCGCGACGGCCGCGGCGACACCGCCCGCGGGGCCGCTCACGACGATCTCGACGGGACGACGCAGGATGGCCTGATGGGGGACGACTCCCCCCGAGGACTTCATGACATAGAACCCGCCCTGGACCACACCTGCGAGGGACTCCAAGTAGCGCCGGACGAGCGGCTTGATGTACGCATCGAGGGCGGTCGTCGAGGAGCGTTCGAACTCGCGGAATTCCGCGAGTACCTCGTGGCTCACCGACGTCGGGAGGTCACGAAAGGCGCGGGACATCGCCCGCTCGTGCTCCGGATGGAGGAACGAGAAGAGCAGCGAGATTGCCACGGACTCCGCCCCCGAATCGCGGACGGCCCGCGCGACTCGCCCAATCTCCGTCTTCGAGGGGCGGACGCGCACCCGGCCATTGGCGTCCACGCGTTCCCGCAAACCAAAGCACCGCTCCCTGGGGACGGGTGCCGGAGGCCGTGTAATCCGAAGGTCGTACAGCGAGGGACGATCTTGTCTAGCGATGGTCAACAGATCTTCGAATCCTGCGGTCGTGATGAACGCGGTACGCGCACCTCTGCGTTCAAGAATCGCGTTCGTTGCCACGGTCGTCCCGTGGGACATGCCGGCGGCGCCGAGTTCCCGCATCCCGGCCATGACGGCGATGGATGGATTCTTCGAGGAAGGGAGTTTCGCGGAGACGACCGCGCGGCCCCGAAAGCCGACGAAATCGGTGAAGGTTCCGCCGACATCGACGCCGACGTCCATGCCGGCGGAATGGCCCGACGACTCAAGTCCTTTGTCGCGAACTCACGCGTGTCCGTCGTTACTCAGGGTGCCCTCCATGAACTGCCGGTATCCTTCGAGGTCCAACAGCCCGTGGCCGCTGTAGTTGAACGCGATCACCGTCTCCTCGTTCCGCTTTTTCGCTTCGAGTGCAAGGTCGATCGCGCCGCGGATCGCGTGGCACGTCTCCGGTGCGGGGACGAGGCCTTCCGTCTTCGCAAAGATTTCGCCCGCCTGGAACGTGCTCACCTGGTTCGCTGCCCGCGGCTCGACGAGTCCGTTGTCGAGCAGGACGCTCAGCGTCGCGGCGGTCCCATGGTACCGCAGCCCGCCGGCGTGGATCCGCGGAGGCACGAAGGCGTGGCCCAGGGTGTGCATCTTCACAAGCGGCGTCATCTCGCCGGTGTCGCCGAAGTCGTACTCGTACTTGCCCTGGGTCATCGATGGCACCGATTCCGGCTCGACCGCGATGAAGCGCGTCTCGGACCGGCCATGTATCCGATCGCCGATCGTCGGATACGTGAAGCCCGCGAAGTTCGAGCCTCCCCCGACGCTGCCCACCATGTAGTCCGGGGTCACGTCGGCGAGCTCGAACTGCTTCTGCGCCTCGAGTCCGATGATCGTCTGGTGCATGAGGACATGGTTCAGCACGCTGCCCAGGGAGTACTTCGTGTTCTTCCCGGTCACCGCGGACTCGATCGCCTCCGAAATCGCGATGCCGAGGGACCCGGGATGATTCGGGTCGGCGGAGAGGAACTTCTTCCCGACGTTCGTCCGGTCACTCGGGCTCGGAATGACCTCGGCCCCGAAGAGCTGCATCAGATATTTCCGATACGGCTTCTGGTCGTACGAAACGCGGACCATGAAGACCTTCGACTTCAGGCCGAAGTAGTTTGTCGCGAGGGCCAGCGCGGATCCCCACTGACCGGCCCCCGTCTCCGTCGCGAGGGCTTCGACGCCCTCTTTCCGGGCGTAATACGCCTGCGCCATCGCGGTGTTCGGCTTGTGCGACCCGACCGGCGAGAGGTCTTCCCGCTTGTAGTAGATCTGCGCCGGCGTTTTGAGGAACGCCTCGAGCCGCTTCGCGCGGTAGAGGGGCGTTGGTCGCCCCAGACGAAGGTACGCTTCCCGGACCTCATCCGGGATCGGCTCGGACCGGTTCGGGCTCATCTCCTGTCGGATGAGCTCCTTCGGAAAGAGCGCCTCGAACGCTTCGGGCGGAACCGGCTCCTTCGTCCCCGGGTGGAGGTACGGCGGAAACGGTGCGGGGAGGTCCAGGAGGATGTTGTACCAGGCCCGCGGCAGGTCGTCCATGTCGAGGAGGATCTTCACGTCGTTCGCACCCGCCGGTTCCGTTCGCACGGCTTGCATCGGGACCACCGTTTCCGACAAGGGGATTCTTTGGACAATATATAACGATTCTGTTCTTTGATGTCCACTTCACTGCTTTGTGTGACGAAAACATTAACCGTCATGGGACCACTCCGTACATTGGGCCAGAGGATGTGGGCGCGGTTCCGTCAATACTTCAAAGGATTCCCAGCACAGGAAAAAGTCGCACAGCTCATGGTCACGTACGGTCTGCGGGTGCATGAAGGGAGTGTCTACGCGGGGGAGATCAAGCTCTCCGACACTGCGATGGCCCGCGCCGCGGGCGTCGATCGAAGGGTCGTCACCGCGACCGTCGACACGGTCGACAAGAACGGCGAGTTGCGAGCCTTCTTCGATCGGCTCCGGCCCGTCTGCCACCTGCGAGAGGTTGCGCCGCTGATGAATTGGGGGGCGATCGAGATCGTCCCGACGAATGCCTCGAAGCCCGGCATTCTTGCGGGGGTCGCGGCGATTATCGCGCAGGCGGGCATCTCGATTCGCCAAGCGATTATGGATGACCCGGAGATCGTGGACGACCCGCATGGCTTCATCGTCACAGAAGCACCGGTGCCGGAGCGGCTCCTTCCGCAAATCAAGCAAGTCGACGGCGTGAAATCGGTCGTCCTGCACTAGCGCCGACGGACGTTACCGACTCGGTGAACAGCTCGGGCTTCACGGGCCGACACCCTTTTCTCCGCGGGAACCGTGGCGGTAACCATGGGATGGCGCGGTCTCTTGCGGGTCGTCGACTTCCAGGCGCTCCTCACTTCGCAATCGCTCGTCGCATCGGCCCTCGACAAGGCACAGCATGCCGGCGGCACGAAATCCCCGGAGGCGAAAGCGCTCCGCGAGGGGTACCACCTCCTGGCAAAGGTGTTGTGGACTCGGCGTGCGTCGATTCAACGGATCCACGACCTCGCCTGGCTCGATCACACGGTCGTATCGGCGGGCGCGCGGCTCGGGCGGGTCTGGGAAGACGAAGATGGGGTCCACGCAATCCATGCCGCGGAGGACGCCCTCCCGCCTGAGGTCGCTCCCGAGCTCTTCCCACAGGAGGGGGCTACGTGGCTCGAGGTCCCGGTACAAGCATTCGCCGGCATCAGCCCGATCGTCAAGCTCGAGCGGGGGGTCTCCGGTCCCTACCGCGTCGGAATCGTTCCCGAGTCGAGACTCCGGACCTGGTATGAAGCCGCCGGCACCGCGAAGTTCTCCGCACCACCCGGAGCGACGAGCGTCCTTGGAGAGATCGAGGCGCTCGCGGCGGCGGCACGGCGAGCCGGAGGCCCGAGCGTCTCGCTCGTGTTCGCGGCCTCGTCAGTCGAGGATTTTCCGGCCGAATAGGCGCGCGTGGTCGCGCATCATGCAGTGGTCCTGGACCACGATCTTTCCCGCGGCCCGCGCCTTCTTCGCGGCGTCTTCGTTCCGGATCCCCAGCTGCATCCAAATCACCCTTGCGGGACCGGGGATGGCCTGCTCGACAATCGGCGGCACATCCGCCGAGGGGCGAAAGATGTCGACCGTGTCGTACGGAATTGGGACAGCGTCGAGCGACGGAAACGCTTTCTCTCCGAGAATTTCGGTTGCGGTGGGGTTTACGGGGATGATCCGATACCCGTTCATTTGCATGTACTTCGGGACGCGGTGCGCGTCCTTCGCGGGATCTTTCGAGCAACCGACGACCGCGATCGTCTTGATGCCCGCAAGGATGTCCCGAATCGCTGTGTCGTCGACCATGGCGAACGCCCAGGATTTGCAGGCGTACCTCTCAGTTAAGGTTTCGTCGGCAGGACCTGGTGGATCGCGGCCTTGATCGATGGTGCGACATCGAGCGAGTCGACTTGCTCCGGCGCGAACCAACGAATTTCGGAATGCTCTTCGTTCGCGATGCGCGGCTCACCGGCCCACCGGGTGACGAAGAACAGGTAGTGACGAAACAAATCCTTCGACGTCGGGTCGATGTCCTCGTATATCCCAAGGAACCTCGGACCGGAGACTTTGATCCCGAGCTCTTCCTCCAGTTCCCGCGTCAGCGCCGTGGCGGGCTCTTCGCAGGGAACGAGGTGGCCACCGAACGCATCCCACATCCCGGCGAACCGAACCGTACTCGTTCGTTTTCCCAGGAGGACGCGGCCGCCTCGAGCGATCAGGCCCGTCGCGGTGATGTGGATCACGCGTGACCAACGCGCTCCGTAAATATCCATCCTTCGCGGGACCAAGGGCGGAGGAAACAAGTCGGCGGTGCCGCCGTCCCCTCCCAAAGATTCATGGGACCGACATCCGCTCGGTGGGTGCATGGAGGCGGTGGCCCAACAGATCGCAGAGCGCGTCCGCGTCGCAGCCTCCGTCCGTATCGTGACCCACATCGACACCGACGGCATCACGGGTGGCGCAATCGCTTCGGAGGCCCTCGCTCGTGCGGGCATCTCCCACGAGGTCGCGTTCGTGAAGAAGCTCGACGAGACGGTCCTCACGGAGCTGAAACGGGCTGGGACGCCGCTCGTCTGGTTCATCGATCTCGGCGCCGGCATGCTCCACGCGTTGCACGGCCTTGATGCGGTGGTCACGGACCATCACGTGCCGACGGAGCGGTCCGTCCCGAAGGCGTTGCGGGGCGACTTGATCCGCTTCGCCGAATCCCAGGATCGGGTCCTCATGCTGAATCCGCACCTGGAGGGAGAGGGCTCCGACGTCGCGAGCGGCGCGGGGTGCGCGTACGCCGTGGCCAGAGCCCTCGACGGACGCAACGCCGATCTCGCGGCAATCGCCATCGTCGGCGCGGTCGGCGACGTGCAAGACCAAGAGTTTCGACGCCTCTCCGGATACAACCGAGGGATCCTCGCGGACGGCGTCGCCGCGGGCGTCGTGAAGGCAGAGATCGATCTGCGACTGTTCGGCCGGGAGACACGGCCCGCGTACAAGATGCTCCAATACGCGACGGACCCGTGGATTCCGCGGCTCAGCGGGAACGAGGAGGCGTGTGTCGCCTTCCTCCTGGAACTCGGGGTCGACCTGAAGGTCGAGGATCATTGGCGAAGCTGGTCCGACCTCGACCGGGGAGAGAAGCAGCGCGTGGTGTCGGCGCTCGTGTCCCACATGCTCGAGCGGGGCTGTGGAGCGAAGGAAGCGGAGCGGCTCGTCGGGGAGACGTACACCCTGATCCGCGAGCCCGCGGGCAGCCCGACGCGGGATGCGAAGGAGTTCGGCACGCTCGTGAACGCATGCGGTCGGTACGACCAGCCGGAGGTCGCTTACCGGGTCTGCCGCGGCGATCGGGACGAGGCGCTCGCCCAGGCTTTGCGGCTCCTCCGAGGCCACCGCGAGTACCTCATGGACTCGATGGAAGCAATCGCGGAGGCGGGGATCAACGAGCTTGACGCGATCCAGTATTTCCACGCGGCCGACAAGATCCGCGACACGGTCGTGGGCATCGCCGCGAGCATGGCCCTCCAGCGAAATGGGACGTCAAAGGATCTGCCGATCATCGCGTTCGCGACGGCGGAGGACGGAATCAAAGTCAGCGCAAGGACGACACGAGATCTCGTTGCGCGCGGACTCGATCTCGCAGCGGTCATGCAGGAAGCGAGCAAGGCCGTCGGTGGCTACGGCGGAGGACACCACGCGGCGGCCGGTGCGACAATTCCACCGGGCACCGAGCAACGGTTCCTCGAGATCGCGAACCGAATGGTCCGCGAGCAGCTTGGACGGTCTACTTCTTCCGACGGGACTTCGGTCGAGCACCCTGAGGGAACATTTCCATGACTTCGATGAAGGTACCGGCTCATCGACGAACAATGAGGTGACCCGGCTCGAACATGATGTCGCGTGCCTCCGGGCACTTCTTCGCTAGGCCTCAGCCTCGTCGTTCGTCCACATCCTATAATGGGATAAGAGGCGCAGAATCGGAATCTGGCGCCGAGGAAGACGAGTCGTCCAGTCAATGAACCTCATCGGAGGCCTCCGGCATGTGGTCTGCGATCGGTGGTTCGCGACGGTCGCAAACCTTTTATAAGCCGCGCCACTTCGAGCGGCGCTTCTCCGAGGACGGGGAGCCGATGACTGATGACGCCCCGCATACCGGGGCGGAAGGAGGTCTCCGCAATGGCCAAGCCGATGTACGTTCGTTTCGAGATGCCGAAGGAGCTCGTCGACAAGACGTATCAATCGATCGAGCTCGCGAAGGAGAGCGGGAAAGTCCGCAAAGGGACGAACGAAGTCACGAAGCTCGTCGAACGCGGCGAAGCCCAATTCGTCGTCATGGCGGAGGACGTCCAACCCGAAGAGATCCTCGCTCACATGCCTCTCCTGTGCGAGGAGAAGGGCGTGCCCTATGCGTACGTCCCGAGCAAGCAAGAGCTCGGCGTCGCGGTGGGCCTCGGCAAGGCGACGGCTTCGATCGCGATCCTCGACCCCGGCAAGGCGAAGCCCATGATCGAGGACGTCTCGGCGAAGATCCGCGCGATGAAGAAGTGACGGTCGCTCGGTAGGTCGGAGAGGAAGATGGCGGACGAGGACAGCATCCCCGCGGAGGTCGTCGAGGTCGTCGGCCGGACCGGCATGACGGGCGAGGCGGTCCAGGTCAAGGTCCGCGTCCTTGACGGGCGGGACAAGGGCCGCATCATCACGCGCAACGTGAAGGGGAGCATTCAGGTCGGGGACGTCCTCATGCTCCGCGAGACCGCCCGCGAGGCCCGCAAGCTCTCGGTCCGGTGAGCCGATGCCGACCCGTCGATCCTGCTCCTTCTGCGGCAACGAGATCGAGCCCGGGACGGGCAAGATGTTCATCCGGAAGGACGGGACCGTGTTCCTGTTTTGCTCCCACAAATGCCAGTCGAACATGCTGAAGCTGGGCCGCGTGCCGCGGTGGACCCCGTGGACCCAAGCGTTCCGGCGGGCCGCGGGTCGGGTCACGGAGGAAGCCGTTGTCGTGACGGAGGAGGCTCCGGTACTCGCAGAAGGGGCCGCCGAGGTCACGATTGAGACCCCGCGAGGGAAGGACATCCCCGCGGACCTCTCGGACCTGATCGACAAGCGACTCGGGCCGGACCTCTCCCGTGGGAATCTCGAGCGGTACTTCTCGGACTTCGTCTCAGGCGATACGTTCCGCACCTCGATCCTCGGATGGACGAAGAAGAAACACGGCGCAAAGCCCGTCACGCATGTGGAGAAGGCGGAGTTCCTCGCGTGGAAAGACTCCCCCGAGGGCCGCCGCGTGTTCAAGTCGTGGCTCGACGGGCAGTGGCAACAGGTGAAGGGGCGGAAGCGGGAAAGAGAAGAGGAGGAGACGCCCGCTCCCACCGCGAAGAAGGTCAAGAAGGGGAGCTGATGGCGGAACGCACCTTCGTCCTCCTGAAGCCGGACGCGGTGCAACGCGGACTGATCGGCGAAGTCGTTTCGCGGTTCGAGCGGCGCGGACTCAAGATCGCCGCGATGAGACTCGTCCGCGTGACTCGATCTCTGGCCGAGAGGTACTATGCGGAACACAAAGGGAAAGTGTTCTTCGAGCCGCTGATGTCGTACGTCGCGGCGGGCCCCGTCGTCGCGATGGTCCTGGAAGGAGACGGCGCCGTCACCGCGGTTCGCAGGATGATGG